>DATGWX010000060.1:0-4990 GCA_035299275.1 Bacteroidia bacterium | reverse complement strand
ATTATGGGCTACCGCAATTTCACTTACGGTTCAGACGGAATGATTAATAAGGACCTCAATGAGATTATTTATGCTTCGGGCATTCCGGGTAAATCCATATGGGCCGGTGTAGAAACTATTACAGAAACTCCGGGAGGTTATACCTTGTTTACCTGTTTTGGAAAAGATGAACTCAGCGATTTTTTGAAACAAAACGAAAAGGTGATTAGCAGAAGCAGCAGGTACAAAGGATTTCGTTTGATGCTGTTTGAATACAACGGCTACATATTTATGGGCATAGAGCAGCCTCAAAAAGTCAAAAGAAAATTGCGCAAACAAAATAAGATGGCCATTGTTGAATTTCAGAACCTGTTGGCTCAATGGCAGGTAAAGGCTGACAAAGAACATATGGCAGTAATGTTAAATGAATATTTGAACCGCAATTCTTCGGAATGGCAGGGAATAAAAAAGAAAGTAAACAATGGTATAAGCTCCGTACGGGTTATTTATCAACCTTCAGAAACCAATACCAAACTGAGTTTTCAGGGGAGAAGTTTGCAGCGTATGCTCGAAGAAGTTTACACGGCAGCCCCTGTATTTTTAGCTTATCCATCTTTTAAAGGATTTGCCTTTCATTGCTTCGAAAGCCTACTGTTGTTACCCTCAGAATAAGAAAAATGAAATTTAGAAATAATCCATTCTGTACTATTCTACTCATTTACAGCAGAGAAGCAGTTATTAACATTTAGGCATGTAAAAATTTAGTAAAAACTCCAAGATTTAATGGCCATACATTGTATTATTGCAGATTGAAACAGTATGCATAACCCTTTAAAACCCATACAGGCACTATGATTTCACACTTTTCAGGAAGCTTGAAACTGGTTAAAAAGCTCTCCCTATTAACGGCATTTTTTGCGTTAACATTTTCAGCCTCAGCACAAAGTGCTGAAGAAGGCAAAAAATTATTTGACGCGAATTGCGTTTCCTGCCACGCCATAAAAGAGCAAGTGGTTGGTCCGGCTTTGAAAGACGTTCACAAGCGTAAAGACGAGGCCTGGCTTATTAAATGGATTAAAAATTCACAAGCCGTTGTAAAAAGCGGAGATGCTTATGCCGTTGAGTTGTACAACAAGTATAACCAGTCTGTAATGACCTCTTTTGATGGCTTATCAGATGCACAGGTTAAAAGCATTTTGGCTTATGTGAAGCAGGAAAGCGAAGCTGCTCCCGCAGCTGTTGCAGCTTCAGGAACTGAGTCAGCCTCTGCCGCAACTGCTGCTCCTGCAGCCGGTGCAAACAAACAAACTAAATCGCGTATTCACTGGTTGCTTGTTATCATTGTTGGTTTATTGGCCGTAGTAATTACACAGGTATTCAGCATTTTGGATACCGTTGGTAAAATACAGGGACGTGAGGTAATTAACTGGAATAAGGTTAACGCCACCCTGATGTTGGTGTTTGGAATCGCTGGATTGGCACTTACCGTATGGGAATTCGTAGTGCACGGTAAATTAACCGTTAACGCCAACACGGCTGCTTCAGAACACGGTGTGGGTATTGATAAAATGTTTAACATCACCTTACTTTTCACAGGTATTGTGTTTGTTATTACACAGGTAGCCCTGTTTTACTTTGCATTCAAATACAAAAAGAGAAAGAACGAGAAAGCGTTCTTCTACTCACACAACGATAAATTGGAATACATCTGGACCATTATTCCCGCCATTGTTTTAACCGTATTGGTTATTAACGGCTTGAAATACTGGAACAAGATATTCACTAAACCTGCTGAAGGTACACCTAAAATTGAGGTGTTTGCTTACCAGTTCGGCTGGACAGCCCGCTACCCCGGTAGTGATAAAGAATTGGGCAGCTATGATTTCCGTCAGATAGGAAAATCAAATGCTTTAGGTGTACTTACCGATGACCCTAAATCAGCAGATGACTTCACCAGCAGCGAAATTCACTTACCTGTAAATAAGCCGGTAACGTTGAAGTTCAGAGCTAAAGATGTTATTCATAGTGCTTACCTGCCGCATTTCCGTGTACAAATGAACTGCGTACCGGGTCTGCCTACTGAGTTTACATTCACTCCTACCATCACAACTGCCGATAAACAAGCCGAATTAGGTGACCCTACCTTTGATTACGCGCTGTTGTGTAACAAGATATGCGGAAGTGCACACTACCGTATGAAAGTTAAAGTTATCATTGACACAGAAGAAAACTACAAGAAATGGGTAGCTGAACAAAAACCTGCATTTGCTAAAAAAGCAGAAGAAGTTCCTGCTGCTGCTCCTGCAGAAGAAAATGCAGTTCAGGCGTCAAAAGATAAAACCACTAAAAAGGCTTTAGCTTCAGTTAAATAATTTCTCTTAACCGCAAAAAAATCGAAAGAATTCAAATATGAGTCATCACGATCACAGTCACGATGCACATGGTCACGCTCATGAGCATCACCATGAAGAAACATTCATCAGCAAGTATGTTTTCAGTCAGGACCACAAAATGATTGCTAAGCAGTTCCTCATTACAGGTATTATAATGGGGGTACTGGGTATGCTTATGTCAATGGTATTCCGTCTTCAGTTGGGATACCCTGATATGGACATGGCTTTCCTGAAACCGTTCTTAGGTAAATGGATAAGTGTAGATGAAGCTACCGGGTTTGGTAAACTTGACCCTAACTTTTATCTGGCCCTTATTACCATTCACGGTACCATCATGGTATTCTTTGTACTAACAGCCGGATTGAGCGGAACGTTCAGTAACCTGCTTATTCCATTGCAGGTAGGTGCACGCGACATGGCATCTCCTTTCATGAATATGCTGTCATACTGGTTCTTCTTCCTCTCTTCATTCGTAATGTTCGCCTCCTTGTTTGTGGATGACGGACCGGCTTCAGCAGGTTGGACAGTTTACCCTCCGCTGAGTGCGTTGCCTAAAGCCATACCCGGATCAGGAACAGGAATGACACTGTGGCTCGTTTCCATGATATTCTTCATTGTATCAGCACTGTTAGGTGGTATTAACTACATTACTACGGTCTTAAATATGCGTACCAATGGTATGAAAATGTCCCGTCTTCCTTTAACTATCTGGGCATTTTTAATTACTGCAGTATTAGGTCTTTTATCTTTCCCAGTATTGTTGGGAGGTTCTTTACTTCTGGTAATGGACCGGAGTTTCGAAACCAGTTTCTACCTATCTGATATTCCGATTGATTTAACCGGTGGAGTAGAAAGAACCGGTGGTAGCCCTATCCTGTTCCAGCACTTGTTCTGGTTCCTGGGTCACCCGGAGGTATACATTATCTTATTACCTGCTTTAGGTATCACATCTGAAGTTATTGCCACCAACTCACGCAAACCAATTTTCGGATACCGTGCAATGATTATTTCTATTCTGGCTATCGCGGTGCTTTCATTTATTGTATGGGCGCATCACATGTTTATTACCGGTATGAATCCTTTCCTCGGTTCTGTATTCATGGTAACCACATTGATTATTGCCGTACCTTCAGCTGTAAAAACATTTAACTACCTGGCCACCATGTGGAGAGGTAATATTCACTTTACTCCGGCCATGATGTTTGCTATCGGATTAGTGTCCTTCTTTATCTCAGGCGGATTAACCGGTATCTTCTTAGGAAATGCTGCTTTGGATATTAACCTGCACGATACCTATTTCGTAGTGGCTCACTTCCACATTGTAATGGGTAGTGCGGCTATATTTGGGATGTTCTCAGGTATTTACCACTGGTTCCCTAAAATGTTCAGACGCCACATGAGCAAGTCTGCAGGTTACCTGCACTTCTGGCTCACCTTTATTTCAGCTTACGGAGTATTCTTCCCTATGCACTTTATCGGTTTAGCCGGTGTACCACGCAGGTATTATGCAAATACTGCGTATGATCAATTTAATATTTGGGTGGACGTAAACGAATTCATTACTGTTTGTGCCCTGTTGGGTGGTTTAGCCCAGTTAATCTTCTTGGTTAACTTCTTCTACAGCATTTTCAAAGGCAAAAAGACTGAACAAAACCCATGGAGATCAAATACTCTCGAATGGACTGCTCCTATTGAACATATTCACGGTAACTGGCCCGGAGAAATTCCGTCTGTTTACCGCTGGCCATATGATTACAGCAATCCGAACTATGTAGAAGATTTCATGCCTCAGAATGTTCCTCACGAAGGACAAACTGATGTGGATCAGGAATTCGAGCACCCGCATCCGGAATTAACAAGTAATAAAAGTACACATGCCCCAGCTGCTTCTTTTACACCTACCAACAACATGATGTTTGGTGGATTACTGAAGTTTTTGGGTTTAAGCAAATAGTTCATTGATAAATGAAGATGCAGCAGTAAAACGTTTAAGCAAATTTGGTTGGTTAACCATATATGCTGTTTTTCTGCTGATATTTATTGGAGGATTGGTAAGAGGAACGGGAGCCGGAATGGGCTGCCCTGATTGGCCCAAATGTTTCGGACAATGGGTACCTCCTACTGATGTGAGTGAGTTACCGGCAAACTACCAGGAGGTTTATAAAGACCACGGGTATGCAAGTATGGAGTTTAATGTTTTGAGAACATGGACCGAGTACCTCAATCGTTTGTCGGGTGTGTTGATTGGGTTCTTTATTTTTTTGACCGTTGTATTTTCTTTTCCCTATTTGAAAAGAGATGCAGCCATCTTCTGGTTAAACCTGCTTGCTTTTTTGCTGGTTGGTTTGCAGGGATGGATAGGTGCCAAAGTGGTGGATACCAATTTGGCCCACTGGATGGTGACCATACACATGTTGCTGGCGCTGGTAATTGTAGGTTTATTAATTTACAGCATTACCCGTTCACAGCAGTTTGTGATAGAGTCAACAGCCATAGACAAGAAAAAGAGTTCTTTGAAAATAATTACGATAACAGGCCTGTTGCTGGCACTTGCTCAAGTAGTAATTGGCACACAGGTAAGAGAAGAAGTTGATTTGATGCAACTGGCTTACCAGAAC
>DATGWX010000059.1:0-2507 GCA_035299275.1 Bacteroidia bacterium | reverse complement strand
ATCAAGGGCCAGAGCAACACAACAGCCATCACAATAAATACTGTTCCGGCCAGGCGGTTTATCCATAAAACAGTGTTTGCATTCATCCACCTGCGTAGCTTTGATGCACCGAAGGAAATACCGCATTCGGTTATAAAAATTGCCCCCAGACAAGCAGTGAAATACGTAACCTGTAGTTGAAGGGTGTACTGCATTGCGCCCTTCAGATATGTGGCAATGGATACCCACGCAAAAAAATTAACCGGATTAAGTGCATTAAGAAAAAACCCCTTTGACAGAAAGTAAAATGCAGAACCTGTTTTGCTTTTCGTATTTGTAACGGAATAGTTTTTAGGCTTCCAGGCAGCAACCCCCATTACCAGCAATACAATGCTGCCTGCTATGCGTATAGTATTTTGGTTCTCTTCAATGGCCGGCACCAAGCTGGTACCAAAAAGTGCTGCGGAGATAAAAAGTACATCGCTAACAATTACACCTGCAGCAATGTAAATACCGGTGGTAAAACCATAATCAATGCTGTTTTGGATGAGTGCAAAAAAAACAGTGCCCAACATTAAGCTCAGTACAAAGCCTGAAGTAGCACCGCTGGCAATGGCTTCAATCATGCTCAAATATAGGGATAATGATTTTATCGCTCCAGTTCTTTGACCAAATCACACAAGAGCAAGAAGGTGTTTTCGTATTTTTCCAGCTTCAGATTTTCAGCCTTATCCTCCGGTTCATGGTAGTAAGGATAGTCGCCCATCAGGTACATAAAAAAAGCAGGCACACCCATTTCACTGAAAAAATAATGGTCGCTGTTTTGTGCTTTGCCCCTTTGATAAATTGCGGGTAAATAATCCTTCTCCGCATTTACAATTTCTATAAGGTTGTATTGCTGCGGGAACTCTGTCGCATTCACTACGGTTGCTCCTTTGCTACCGGTGCCCATCAGATCGAGATTCATGAGCAGTTTAATTTGGTTGAGCGGAAACAAAGGATGTTGTGTATAATAATACGAACCCAGCAACCCGGCCTCTTCTCCGGCAAAAGCAATAAACACCACCGAGTATTTTGATTTAGGATTACACGAGGCAAAGTGTCTTGACAGGTCGAGCAACATGGCTGTTCCGCTGGCATTGTCATTGGCTCCGGGGAAATAAACATCCTTGCCCATTTTACCCAGGTGATCGTAGTGTGCCGTAAACACAATAAAACTATCGGGATACACGCTTCCTCTTACATACCCGATTACGTTTTGTGTACTGTGGGCATTCACCTGACTGAAAATATCCACCTTAATAGTTTTGCCCTTGGGCATTGCTGTTTTGAGCACCTGTAGTCTGGGGTAAAGTGCCTGCTCAGTAGATACGCTCCAGAGCAACTTGTCGTGCAGTTCAATCAGTCCGTGTGCTTTGTATCCGTTTTCTTTCAGTTTTTGTAAACGTTCTTTGCGCAGCACATTTCCTTTCATAATGTTCACGTCCAACACCAGAAAACTTCGTCTGAAATGGGTATCGTCTTCAAATTTTTTGAAACGTCCGCTGTTGTCAATCGTGGCTGAGTCGACCCATACCAATTCAAAGGTGCCGTTGGCACTGCGCGAGGAAGGGTGAACCAAAAAATCTGTTCCCGCAATAAGGTCTTCCCCATCAATACTTACGGTAGGGTTACTGGGGAATACGTTAACTGGAAATCCGAATTTCTGAAAGAAACTACCGTTGAAGGCTTTTAATCCGTTTTCATTAAACTGCGTTTGAATGTATTCGGCAGCTTTTAAATCGCCTTCTTTGAGGTAACCCCTCCCGGCCATAACGGGCGAGCATAGGGTGTCAATAATTTTGCGTGCGTATTGAATGTTTTGCCCACAGGCAAAAGAAGTGTGAATGAGCAATACAACAAACAGCAGCAGTATTCTCATGCTCGGGAGAGGTATTAAGCGGACTGCGGTGTTTGTAAAGTAAAATCGTAGGTTTCCATGATGAGGTTAGCCAGCAATTTTTTGCAGGCTAAATCCACCTTTTCACGAGCGGCATTTTCGTCAGCAGCTTCTACTTCTAAGGTAATGTGCTTGCCTACACGCACGTTGCTTATTTCAGGCAGGCCAATATTATTCATGCTGCTGCTCACGGCTTTACCCTGCGGGTCGAGCAGCGCTTTTTGCGGCATTATGTTGATGTGGGCAATAAACTTCATGGTGCAAAAGTAAGTAATCTGCGGTTAAATATTGTGTTAATCCGGTGGAGGAATTTGCTTAAGAAAATCTCCGGAAGCGCCCCATGCGTAAAGATAAGTAAACAGAGTATTTGAAAATTTACCCGAAAGGAGTATTTTCGCGTCCCGTTTGTGATGCAACAAGCTAAACAAACAGGGCCTATAGCTCAGTCGGTTAGAGCATCTGACTCATAATCAGAGGGTCCCTGGTTCGAGCCCAGGTGGGCCCACCACAGCAAAAAGACCATACGACTTCGTGTGGTTTTTTTGCTTTTATATAATTTGGTCTCATGGATTCAACTGGAATAAAAAAT
>DATGWX010000058.1:0-19886 GCA_035299275.1 Bacteroidia bacterium | reverse complement strand
CATTGTTGCCTACAATGCCTCCGTGGTCGGCTACAAAAACAAAAATGGTGTTGTCATACCAGCTTTGGCGGGCAGCCAGTTCCATAAAATGTTTAATGGACCAATCGGCATATTCAATTACCTGTTGTTTGATATCTCCTTCCCTTGGTTGGAAAGGAATATTATCCGGCACCATGTAAGGTCCGTGGTCGCTGGTGGTGAGCAGTGTGGCAAAAAAAGGCTGCTCGTTTCTGCTGAGGCGGTTAAGTTGAGGGATGGCGTATTCAAACAGGTAATGATCGGGCACCCCAAAAATGTTGTGTATTTTATCTTTGGGATAATCTTTTTGCGAAACAATACGGTCAAAGTGATTGTGCAATAAAAATCCACCGGCATTGTCAAAGGTTTCAAAATGAGTGGTGAAATAAATGTTGTAGTATCCGTTTTGTTTAAGTACCCATGGGAGTCCGCTGTAGGTATTGATTTTGATATTGCTCATGGGGTGCTCGCGCAAAAATGCAGGGTACGAAAACAGGGTGGAATAGATGCCGTTGAACGTGTGTTTTCCCGCAGAGTAGATGCGGTCAAAACTCCAGGAAATATTGGCCAGACTATCCAGTGCAGGGGTAAGGTTAAGTGTATTGCCAAAGCGTCCCATTTTTTCAGCGCTCATACTTTCCATCAGCACCAGCACAATGTTTTTCTTTAATGGTGCATGTGCAGCGTTTACATTGCGGGCAACAGGTGAGGCATAACCGTTCTGTTCCGTTTTGTAGTAGGCGCGTACCAGTTGTTCAGCCTGTTTTACGTCCATCAGTTCGGTTTTGTCCAGGTAGCTTACCAGCAAAGTAAAAACCGGATTTAAACCCAATTGATTGGTAAAGGCAAAGTTGGTAGTAAAGGCATTTTCAATACGTATAGGAGCCTGTGTTCGCCCGCGGATGCCTAAAAAAACAAGGAACAAAAAAAGTAAACTGATACCCGTACGTTGCCATAGCGGGGCGGTTGTTTGCTGAAAATAATCAGGCGTTAATTGACTGAAATGTTTTTTGATTTTGACGAGGTAAAAGACGGTAACCGCAACAAAGAGGAAAAAGTACAGGTAGTAAGAAGGTTCCTGTGCAATCATCTGAATACCGAAATCAAGGTTGTTCATCCAGCTGAAAATAACCGCAGTGAGTCGGGAGAAGTTGTACAGGAAAAACGGAATGTCAGCCGCACAGGCAAAAAAGGATAAGGAGAAAAGAATGCCGGTGAACCACAACAAGGTGCTGCGCAAGGTGTGTGAAAACCGTATTTTGCCAACATACATTGCCGCATAGATTAGTGCAGGCAGGGCAAGTAAATAGCAACTGATAACCGTATCAAACCGAAAGCCTTTCTGAAATGACCACCACGTAAAAAGTATTCTTCCGTTTACCCTTTTTATTTCATACAGTTGTTCAAAAGAGGCGATGAGCAGCGTAATGCGGAATACTAAAAAAATGAGCATACCCCACAGGTAAACCGGAAGCAAGGCCCTGAGAGGCAGAGGCAGTTGGTGAAAAAAGCGGTTCAGGTATTTGAGCATATTAAAGAATGGTTGCTAAAATATTAATTTTAATGCACTCATTCACATAAAAATACTCACGGGCAGGAACAACAGCCAAAATCTAATGCGTAAATTTGAGGCGTGCACGATATAGAACCTTTTTACAACTGGCGCGAACTGTACAGGGCAGAAGATGATGCCGCATCACCTTTTTATGAGCGGGAGTACAGTGAGTTTGAATTCACTAATCGGGTGTATAACTATTTAATACATCCGCAATGGGATGAGTTTGGCTCTCCTACTTTATACATCAAAATCCTGTATGCAGATTACAAGGAAGGTTTTGCCATTATTGAAATGATGGGAGAGTGGAACGATGCCATCAACAACGATGTGATGTTATTGAAACGTGATGTGGTGGAGCTTATTCTGGATGAAGGCATCAATAAATTTATTCTTATCGGAGAAAACGTGCTCAACTTCCATGCGTCTGACGACAGCTATTATGAAGAGTGGTTTCAGGATGTGGAGGACGGCTGGTTGGCGGCCATCAATTTTCAGCCACATGTACTGGAAGAGTTCAAACACGAGAACATTGATTACTACTTTAATTTTGGTGGTGAACTGGATGAATTGTACTGGAGAAAATTATCGCCCGTGCAATTGTATGCTAAGGTGAAAGAAATACTTGGTCGCAGGCTTTCTGTATAAAGCCTAACTAAGTAAAGATTTCAATACAGCAGAAATTATTTTTCCGTCAGCTTTTCCGACCAGTGCTTTCATGGCCAATGGCATTACTTTACCAAAGTCGGCTGCACTTGTTGCTCCCGCATCGGCCACCACTTGTTGTAAAATGGTTTTGATTTCGGCCTCGCTCATTTGTTGCGGCAGGTAACGTTCAATTACATCAATCTCCTCTTTTTCTTTTTGAGCCAGTTCATCGCGACCGTTTTGCAGGTAAATGTCCATTGACTCTTTGCGCTGCTTGGCCAGTTTCTGAAATATTTTAATGGCCTGTTCGTCCTCCACCTTATCGCCTGCTCCTTCAGCAGTAGCTGCCAGTAAAAGGGCTGATTTAAGTGCACGCAAGGCGCGCAAAGAAGCCTCGTCACGGGCTTTCATGGCCGTTTTGATATCCTCGTTAATTTGTTCTGCTAATGTCATGAGTAAAAATTTTCTGTGTTAATAGTAAAAACAGGCAGGCACTATTCCATCATTGCCTGGTCCTTGTTCAGAAAGAAAGAGAAGGTATCTCCTCTTAAACCCAGGCGAAGTGTTTCCAACGGAATAACATCGTTAGTAGCAATGTTACCCAGATTCACATTTGAACCGATAAGTTTAATAAAATATACCTGTTGTGCTTTTTGCGGTGCTTCCCAAATAATGGTTTCTTCCGGTATTTTGGTAAGTATTTCCTGTACCAATCCTTCCCTCACTTCACCTGTTCCTCTGAATATGCCTACATTACCTGCTTCACGTGCTTCTGCTATTACTTTCCATACACCCGCTTCAATTTCTTTCTGCATCAGCTCTATCCATTTGTAGGGTGGAATAATTTTTTCAGCGTCTTTTGAACCCACTTCCGAAAGCACGGTAAAGTGTTTGGCCAGTGTGCGGATGTATTCACACTTTTTTTCGTGGTTAAGTGTGATGGAACCATCACTTACTTCCACATGCTGCAGTTTATATTTTTCTAAAATGCGCATGTACTCTTCCAGTTGGTTGCGCACTATAAAAGCTTCAAACAAAGTTCCGCCAAAGTATACGGGAATACCTGCCGCGCGGTACACCTCAATTTTGTTGTCCAGGTTTCCGGTAACAGCCGAGGTGCCGAAGCCCAGTTTTACAATATCAATATGTTTGGAAGAAGTAGACAAAAGATCTTCGGCTTCACGCACACTAAGACCCTTGTCCATCATCATGGTAATGCCTGATTGCCGTGGTTTGGCAATACGATCGGGTAACTGATTCAATTTAAAATTCATGCTGCTTATTTGCGGTACAGTTCAATTAATTCGGTAATTTCATTGGCATTGTTGAGGTAGGGTGCAAACTCATACAAAAGAATGTGTTCGCTGAAATCAATCTTCAATGCGCTTTCCAGGTAATATTTTGCCTCGTTCATTTTTCCGGCTTCATACAGGTAGTTAACCAACCGGTAATAAAGCTGCGGAGTATCTGGATTTATTTTAATGGCTTCTTTGAGCAAGTCGGTGGCGTTGTCCAAGTCATCTTTTTCATAACAAACAAATGACCAGTCGAGCCAGGCTTCTTCCATGGTAGGGTCCAGCTCAGTCAGTTTTTGATAAGCTTCAATGGCTGATTCATCGTTGCCCACTTTGTATTCAGCATCAGCTAAAGCGAGTAAGTATTCGGTATTTTCAGCATCCAGTTCCACGGCACGTTTGATGTAATTGAGCGCTTCGTGGTACCTACCTTCTTCGTCATAAGAAATGCTGATGCCAAACCAACCTTCGGCAAAGGCAGGATTTAACTTCACCGCTTTTTTGTAATACTCCCGTGATTTGTTAAACTGAAGCAGCTTATCATAACAGCCGGCAATATTGCAATACGTTATCGGATCGGGGCCTTCCAGTTCAATGGTTTGCACGTACTCCTCAATGGCTTCTTTGTAACGGTCAAGCTCTACCAGTGTGTTGGCTTTGTTGAAGTGAGCCGATGAAAAACTTTCATGAATGATGATGGCATAATCGTAGGCCTCCAGCGCTTTTTCAAACAGGCCGAGTTTGTTGTATACCGCGCCAATGTTATACCAGGCTGAAGAAGAATAGGGATGTGCATCAATCAGTCGTTGGTAGTACTTGATGCTCATTTCCAAATCGTCCATCATGTCATAACAGAAGGCAATTTCATAAAGTGCCTCCGGGTTATCCGGATCTTTTTCCAGCACCCGCTCCAGCAAAGCTATGGCCGTGCCGAAGGCATGATTGGTTTGCAGAATAAAAGAAATGGTAAATGTTAATTCATTGGGGTCTTCGGCAATGGCAATGGCGTGTTCGAAGGCATCTTCAGCCAGTTTCATGTCTTCCAGGTGAATGTAAATTTCACCCTTCAACACCTGTACCTCTTCATTGCTCGGCTCCAGTACTTCAGCACGTTCAGCCAGTTCAAGGGCCTCATCGTAATTGCCTGATAGCAACGCAATGTGCGACTTCTTGATAATAAACGTAACGGAATAAGGATGTTGCTCTTGAGCAAATTCAACAACAGAAGAAGCCTTTTTCAGCTTATCGTCAGAGATGTAGAAGTCAATAATGTTCTCCAGTTCTTCGGGGTCGAAAAACTGCCAGTCCTTGTTCTTCACCATCTCCTCATACTTCTCAACCGATGAGGTAATGTCCTCATCCCGAAAGTCATCTGCTTCCATAGGCTGTGTTTGTTAGTGTATCCGAAACAAAAGTAATATAACCCACGCACAAATTCTGCGGGAATAGTCCCATATTTGAAAGCGTTTCTTTAAACAGTTGTTTACAAGACATATTGTAAAAATGAAAAAAATATTGTTACTATTGTTCTCCTTCGTTTCAGGAGAGTTTTTATCTGCTCAACCAACCGCTGAAAACATTCGTCAGTCACTCTGGCAGCAACAGGTTAATTACAACATCCGTGCTACTTTAAACGATCAAACGCACACCCTTAGTGCTTTTGTTGAGATGGAGTACATCAACAATTCTCCCAACACACTCACGGAAATTTATATACACCTGTGGCCCAATGCTTACAAAGACAATTCAACGGCATTTGCCCGGCATGAACTGGAGGGCGGTTCAACAGATTTTTATTTTGCCAAACCTGAAGAACGCGGTTATATTGACTCTTTAACTTTTAAAGTGGACGGTAATGTTGTCAGTTGGAACTACCTGAAAGATACCATTGATATTTGCAGGATACAGCTGGCCCAACCCCTACAGCCGGGCGGGCGAATTACAGTGTCCACACCCTTCAAGGTAAAGTTTCCTAAAGTGTTTTCGCGCATGGGCCACAAAGATCACTTTTACGCGGCCACGCAATGGTACCCCAAACCGGCTGTGTATGACGTAAACGGCTGGAACTACATGCCTTACCTCAATCAGGGAGAGTTTTATTCTGAGTTTGGCAACTTTACTGTAACCTTAACGGTGCCTGCTCATTACAGAGTGGCGGCCAGCGGAGAATTGCAAACACCGGCAGAGCAGGAATGGATAAACCAACTGAATGGTTCAGATACTGCAACACGGGCCGATTCCGGTTCAGCAAAAACTATCGTATATCAACTCGACAAGGCACATGATTTTGCCTGGTTTGCAGCTGATAAGGGCTATTTTGCACAAAGTAAAGTAACACTCAAAAGCGGTAAAGAAGTGCGTCTTCAAACGTTTAGTGTTACCGCTCCACCTACTCAGGGACTTGAATTTTTGGCGAATGCAATCACCTATTACAGCATAGAAATAGGAGAATATCCTTACAGCATTTGCACCGCTGTTGATGGTCCGCTGGAAGCTGGTGGAGGCATGGAATATCCCACTATAACCATTTGCAACGGACTGAATGAAACGGTGGTGTTGCATGAGGTGGGCCACAACTGGTTTTACGGAATACTGGGCAGTAATGAACGCAAGTATCCGTGGATGGATGAAGGACTGAATTCATTTTATGAAAACAGCTACTTTGCTCACCGGCCCATGATTAAGGTTTTTCAGGGAAAACGCGACCCGTTTGATTTGAATCGCTACACCATAAAGGATCAAGCTCACTTTGCCTATTTACTCACTGCCCGCAGAAACGAAGACCAGAAAATTAACGAGCAGGCATCTGCTTATTCCTTGCTTAATTACGGAGCCATTGTGTACATGAAAAGTTATCTGGTATTTGATCACCTGCGTGCTTATCTGGGTAAACCGTTGTTTGATTCCTGTATGAAAACCTATTATGAAACCTGGAAATTTAAACATCCGTTACCCGGAGATTTCAGAAATATAGTTGAGCAGGTATCGGGCAAAAACCTGGATTGGTTTTTTGATACTTACCTCAACACTACGCAACGCAATGACTATGAAATTACCTCCTGTAAAAAACGCAACGGGAACTACACCATAAAAATAAAAAACAATACAGGCTTAGCTGTACCCCTTTCATTTTCTACAGTGAAAAACGGAGAGATAACGCTTACCCAATGGCACCCCGGATTTAAACAGAAACAAACCCTTACATTACCCGATAATGGCGCAGATAAAGTGGTGATAGATGCTATACAGGCCACACCGGATTACAACCGGAGCAACAACAGCATTAAAACATCGGGTTTATTTAAAAAGAGTAAGCCTCTTCAGCTACAACTTTTGGGTAGTTTGGAAAACCCCGAGCGACAACAGATTTTTTACTCCCCTTTGGTGAGCTGGAATGAGCACAACCGCTGGATGTTGGGGATAGCCTTTTACAATTCTTTGTTGCCTCAGAAATCTTTTCAGTACACCATAGCGCCCATGTACAGTTCAACCAGCAATGATTTGAACGGATACATTAATTTTAAAAAAATATGGTCAACCACCACAGGTATACAGAATATTGATGTGGGGTATGATGCTGCCCGCTTTCGTACAACAACATTTGGTCAACAAAGTGCATTCTACCAAAAGCAGGCGCCTTATGTTACATTTCATTTGCGCTCCGGAGCCCGTTCAAAAATCAACCGCTTTATTCGGCTTCGCGGAGTGTTTGTATATGAGGAAGAAGATAGCGATGGAATGGATTACGATGTAAGTTATTACACCAGCCGGTTTTTACAGGCACAATATGCATTTGCCAATAACAAAGCGTTAAACCCGTGGGGATTCAGAGTACAACTGGAGAAAGGTAAAGATTACTTTATAAAATTTGATAAGCTTACTGCTGAGTGGAAATCGCGCTACAACCTGGGCATGAAGAAAAAGCATTTTGATGTTCGGGTATTTGCCGGCAAAATGTTTACGCAAAAGTTAACTAAACTGAGCGGGCTGGAAGGACGTTATTTCCTTCGCTTGAGCGACAACACAGGATACATAGATTATACTTACGACCACACTTTGATGGGTAGGGGAGCAAGCAACGGCATTTTTGCGCAACAGATATTACCCCGTGAAGGAGGTTTTAAAACACTGGCAGGAATAGGCACTACTGATGATTGGTTGGTAGCAGCCAATTTGCGTTGTGATATCCCCGGTATTTTACCCATTAAACTTTTTGCTGATTTTGGTACTTACGCCAATGCTAAAAGTGCATTTACAGGCTCTAAGGCATTAGTATACAATGCCGGTATAATATTAAAAGTAAAGGAGAATATTTTTGAAGTGTACTTCCCTGTGGTGGCCAGCAGCGACATCGAGCAATACTGGGAGCTCAACAAGGTCAAATACGCACAACGCATCACCTTTTTGTTCAACCTTAATAGTTTGAATCCGCTGGATATTGTAAAGGGTATAGGGTTCTGATTTATTTCATCAAAGTATTATCACGCAGGCGCTGATGAAACGATTGAACTGCTGCTTTGATTTGCAGTTCGAGTTGTTTTTTCTCTTTTTCTGGTAAGGTGCTCAGTACATTTTCACGCATCAGTTCATCTTTCGGATATTGATAAACGGCACTAAGTTGTTGTCCGTTAAAATGCACTACATAATGCTGTGTAATTAACTGATACATTCCGTTATCGAAATGCAAAGCGAAATGCTGCGCGTTGTTGTCAAAAGCAGCGTTGCCAAAAGCATAAAATGGTTTGGCATAATGCAGGTAATGAAGGACAGTGGGCGCAATATCGGCATGAGAAACTACGGTAGAGTCAAGCTGTTTTTTTGCGTTTTGTGGTTCGAACAACAATAATGGTACTGCATATCTTCCGGCCAGAGTCTGGTATTTCCATTCCATATTTTCAGCACTGTGGTCGGCAGTTATTACAAATAGGGTGTTGTTGTACCAGGGCTGTTTTTTTGCCGTTTCAAAAAATTGCTGCAAGGCAAAATCAGCATAACGTATGCTGCGGTGAATGGGCAGTTTTCCCTTAGGGAATCGTTCTTTGTACTGTTGCGGAATAGGATAGGGATGGTGAGATGATAAAGTAAAAACAGCTGCACAAAATGGTTCTTTGGTTTGGGTAAGTTGTTGGGCAAAATAGTTCAGGTAGGGTTCATCAAAAATACCCCAGTGACCATCAAAATCTTTTTCACTCTTGTATTCATTGAGTCCGTAATAATCACCAAAACCTGATGCACCGATGAAGCCGTCAAACCCCATGGTGCCGTTTCGCGAGCCGTGATAAAAGGCAGTACTGTATCCTTCAGCCCGTAAAGTTTTTCCTAGCCCGGGCAATTGGTTGGTTTGGTAAGGGGAGTTGATAAGCGGTATATCCAGTAAAGATGGGATGGAGGACAAAATGGAGGGCAGAGCTTCGATAGATTTTTTTCCGTTGGCGTAGGCGTTCACAAACACATAACTGTTGTGGCAAAGCGAATCCAGAAATGGAGTATAACCTTTTCCCCCGTTAAAAAAACCGACATACTCTTTCCCGAAACTTTCGAGTATGATGACCACAATGTTTTTTTGATCAAACGGTAAGGTGTTGGTGTAGTGTTTAACGTAGGGCGCATTTTTGTGCAGATCTTCATTATTCAGCCATTGAGGTACTTCAGCGGTTTTGTTGCCCACCGTGGCCATCATTTGAAAAGGCGTGTTGATGGTGAGCGGAATTAATTCAGCCTGCACAAAACGTGTAGCATCAAACGGGCGAATAGGTTTCAGGTAAAAGCCACCGCGTGCTGAAACAACCCACACACCCGCAAAAAGCAAGAAGAGTGCTGTGTGTTGCAGATAACGTTTAATGCTGTATTTGTTTTCATCGTACCTGCTCATGTCGGGGTACAACTTCCACATGGTCCAGGCCGCCACAGGCAGTAACAAGGCCAGGTACCAGTA
Organism: Bacteroidia bacterium; assembly: GCA_035299275.1. GTDB lineage: Bacteria > Bacteroidota > Bacteroidia > UKL13-3 > UKL13-3 > JAGPCK01. The sequence continues at coordinate 10,435 of DATGWX010000058.1, read as the reverse complement.
GTCTTTCACATAGTCGGTCCACAATGTACCTATATCATTTTGTGTGGTGAACAGTTCAGTGCCCGTGCGTTTGGAAGTGAACTTGAAGTATTCTACATCAATAATATTAACAACAAACGCAGCAAAATTGGTTAACACAAAAACTACTTTTAACGTTGCCTGGTAATACGAGTGCGATCGGAAAGGTAAGGGTATAATGCTGAAAAAAACCAGCAAAATATTTACATAAGCTATAGCAGAAATGTCGAACAACAGCCCGTAAAAAAAAGTACTGAGTACCGGTAAAAATCCGTATTGTGCAAATGAAGCGGCATTGAGCAAAAAGAACAGCAACCTCGCCAACTGAAAAAATATCAGGGCCAGCGCCAGGCGATGAAGAAGCAATCGTATATGGCCGGTAAGGCGCATCAGGAAATGGTTTGTGCGTGTTGTTCCAGATACTTCACCCACTCTTCATACAGCTCCATTTTCATCACTCTCGGGAATTTATTCTGACCACCTTCTTTGCCTCGCTGACGCATGAAATCAAGAAACACTTCTGAGGGATACACATCTACTTTAATGTCTTTAAGTGCGTGTTTTCGCTCTACGGCATAATCATCATTCAGGTCTTTGAGTAAATCATCTATGCGTTGTTTGATGTGTGCATTGCTCACATTCAGCGGCTCATTTAAACTAATGAACCAGTGGTGGCCGAATAGCCCTTCGTGACGTATACCCGCTACACTAAATTCATTGATGGGTTGTTGTAATTCATCGGCCAGTTTTACAATGGCGTTATTCATGTTGTCAACAGATAGGTGTTCACCACACAAACTAAGGAAGTGTTTAGTTCTTCCGGTAATTTTAATTTCGAGGTTACGTTTGTTTACGAATTTAATGGTGTCGCCAATCATATACCTCCACGCACCTGAGCAAGTACTGATGAGCAGGGCATATTCTTCCCCCTGACGTACATCTTCCAGCCACAGCACTTCGGGGTTGTCTCTCAACTCTCCGTCTTCAGTAAAGTTTTTTTCATTGAAGGGAATAAACTCATAGAAGATGCCGTTTTTCACCAACAGTTTCATACCCTTGGCTTCATCACTGGTTTGTTGGGCAATAAATCCTTCAGACGCTAAATACGTTTCGTAGTAGTATACTTTTTGTCCGAAGAGTTTCTCCAGACTTTTTTTATAGGGATCAAGTGAAACGCCTCCATGGATGTATACCTTAAGGTTAGGCCACAAATCGTGAATGGTGTTGAGGTTGTACTTTTCAATAATGCGTTCAAAAATAATCTGTACCCAGGCCGGTACACCTGCTACCATGCCCACATCCCAGTTGGGGGCTTCGTTTACTATTTCATTAATCTTATCCTGCCAGTTACGTTTTTTGCGCGTTTCGTTATCAGGTTTGGAAAAAGGTTCAAACCAAAACGGCACATTGCCGGTGGTAATACCACTGAGGTCACCGCTGTAATTGGTTCCGTTGTAATGCAAATCGGTACTTCCGCCAATCATGAGGGAGTGTTTGGAAAGTGTATTGCGCGGAATGTTTTTACTGCGGCCAATGTGAATGATTTGTTTCAAACTTGCACGGGTAAGTCGCTTGCGCATGTCGTTCGAAACGGGAATGTATTTACTGGCACTATCTGTGGTGCCGGAGCTTAGAGCAAAGTAGGAAGTTTTACCGGGCCAGCAAACAGATTTTTCCCCGTCAAAACTACGTTGCCACCACTTTTTGATTGAGAGGTAGTTATTAACGGGCACAAGCTCCTGATAGCTTTTTACCAGATCATCGCTGTTCAGTATATCAATAAAATTATACTCTCTTCCAAAAGCAGTATCATGTGCTTTGGCCAGCAGCTTTCTCAGTGTTTTGAGTTGCTGGTTGGCGGCACGTTTATTTGAACTTAAGGGCAGAATTCCGCTTCGTACAATTGTTTTAATCAGACTCATCTATCTCTCTCGCTTTGTAAAAAATTAACGCAAGATAAACAATTTTGTAATTATGGGCGCGAAGCTCTGAGTTCGGCTTCGCTGATACGTTGTTCCCACTTCAAATCGCCCTTGGCTGTAAAGCACTTAATGGTTAGAACACGCTCTTTACGTTTGCCGCTTAAAAACAACTGGCAATAATTGGGTTCAGCCACCAGCGTGCCTTTTATACGCATGGGGTTGTTGGCCTCCAGCGAGTCTCTGAATACGTTGATGTTGGCTCCGCTACTCAACGGTGAGGAGGTTAAATCATAAATATCATAACCGGTTTTACTTTTAAACTTTGCATTTTTGAGTAGTTCGGTATGGTGCCGGTCGCCACTCAGAAAAACTATGCCTTCAATTTTTTGATCGGCAATAAAATTCAATAATTCTTCCCGTTCATTTTTGTAGAGGTTGTATGATTCTTTGGTAGTGTATTCATTTAAAAACTGTCCGCCAATAACCACAAACTTAAAGGGAGCGTGTGAATCTTTCAGGGCATTTTTCACCCAGATTTTTTGCTTTTCTCCCAACTGAGATTTCTGCGGGTATTTGTTTTCATCCATGTCAGTATCATCCCGGAAATAACGGTCGTCCAACATAAAAAATTCGCAATCGCCATATTTAAAGCGGGTGTAAATACCCTCGTTGTTTTCACCGTATGACCGTGCAGGCCAGAATAGCGTGAACATGTGCCGGCTTGCATCCTTGAGTTCATAACTTCTTCCGCCATTGTTGGTACCAAAGTCATGGTCGTCCCAGGTGGCATAGTGTGGCATAGTTCGAAGTAATGGTTGCAAATTTTTATCAGATCGGGTGTGCAGGTAGCGGTAAGCCAAACCACTTTCGCTGGTATAATCGGCTTCGCGGGTGTAAGTGTTATCGCCCAGCCAAAGCATAAAATTCGCATTGCTTTTAGCCATGGTGAGTAAGATATCAGTTCCTTGTCCGTAGGGTTTTCCCGGGCGGTCATGTATACTGTCATTCACATACAAACAAGAGCCGGCTAAAAACGAAAACGCAGGAGGGTCTGTTCTCCATTCCCAAATGGTTTTGGTGGTGAACTGAAGGGGTTGTTCAAATTCCATTTTTTTGCCATTGAGCCACAGTTCATATTGATAGGTAGTGGCCATGTCAAGGTTGTTTAAGAACAGTGTTTTACCATATTGAGCTACATCAAACGGAAATGAACTAAAAGAATTTAATCCGATTTCTACTTTTTTTTGAGGCTCATTTACGGGGTAGTATACCAGTTTATCCTGATGCCCAAATATACCCGCTACCCAAATGCGGGCTTCGCGATGTTCCACATACCCCAGCATGGGGCCGGCAATAAGTTGTGATACACTCTCTGGTGTCTTGGACTTTTTTTGTGCGTAACTGTTGCTGAACAGTAAAAGTCCCAGCATTAGTATGGATATATTTTTCATCAGAAAATTATTTAGTGCATACAATGGAAGCATGTAAGTTGAATGTTTCATAAACTTATTTTTTTGTTGTCTCAATCATCACGTGTTGAATAAACGCATTTCGATCTTCATTAGACAACCGGTTTACAGCATCATTTTCCATTCTCAGTTTAATGACCAGCGGAGTATCGGTAGCGACAGAAAAAGGAAAGGCCGTGCTTTGTTCAAAGATTTCACCCGCAACAAAACTTCCCGCTTTTTTATCGTTAAAGAAAACAGTTACCTGAGGATAGATTTTATTTAATGGATCCCCTTTTGCTAAAAACGAAATGGAGTGCTCCCCTTTTTTTATGGGCAAGGGAGTTGAGACAATATCTTTTTCCCAAATGGGAGCAACCTTGATTCCCCCGTAATCAAACACATTGTTTTCTCCGAACACGGCATAATTGTACAGTACAAGGTTTTTGTTTTCACCCTTTTTGGCAACAAACAAACGCGCCCATGCATCATGTAAATCGATTTGTTCTGTTTGCACATACATAGAATCTAAAGCAGATAAAAGTTCAGGAGCGGGTTGCTTTTCACCATGTACCCCGATGATCCAGAATCCTTCTAATTCAAAACGAGGGCTGCTTTGGGTGAGAATGGAATCAACGAGGGCTTCTTTTTTTCCTATGAGTAATGGTACAGTATTACCTGATTTTTGTTTGTAGTATTGGTGATGCCAGGCTGTGGCTTCTTCTACAATAAACGGGAAGTTGTTGGTTGTATCGGCAAAGATGTGCTCACTTAATTCCCTGAACTGTGTTTTTGTAACCGTTCTGTAGTACCTTTTTACGTAGAACAAATCAGTTAAAGATAGTATAACAAAAACCAACAGCACCAGGTATTGAACAACCTTGTTAGGTATATTTTCTAATCCTATACTGAGCACTAAGATAAATGCAGGCAGCACCACAAAGGTGTACCTTGGATGGAGCATGGGTATCACCAGCAGTGAGCGCAGGTAGGGGATAAAAAAAGTGACCACAATCCAAATGGTGCACACTACAAAGGCCATTAGGAATGAGTTGTTTTTTACTTGCTGCGAGGTAGTTGCGGGTTGTCGCCAAACAGCCAGAATGAAAGAAAAGAGCAGTAATACTAAAACGGGTCTGAGCAAATTTTCCGAGCCAAAATATTCGTAGAAATAATCAACGGCAAATCCGCTGGAGGGGCGCTGTATCCAAAAAGAGCGGATGTCTGAAACACCCTTTAAAAAAGGAAGCCAGGGTAAATACACTACAATTACTACAGCAGCACTCCAGATAAAATACCTGAACAACTTTAGTTTGTTCTCTTTTTCAATAATCAGAAAAACAATGCCGATAATACCCTGTGCAGCTAATGCAAATAATCCGAAGTAGTGAGAATAGATCATCAGCAACACCATCAGGGCGTAAAGCAAAGCGTGTTTAAGCGAAGGCTCACGGATTAACCTGATAAGGTAAAGGACAGACAACGTGCAAAACAGAAAAGTAAAGATATACGGACGCGCTTCCTGAGAATAATTAATGTGAAACATGTTGATAGCTGTAAACAGTGCAGCATACAAACCTGATCGGGTGTTGTTCAACTCCTTTCCCAGCAGAAATATGGCACCAACACTTAATACACCTGCCAAAGCGGGCACAACTCTGGCAACGGTTTCGTTATATCCGAAAATGTCGAGAAAGAGGTATTCAGTTGCAAAGAACAGGATAGGGTGCGGGTCACAACATTTAAGAAAGAAGAGCAGGTTACCCCACCCAGTGTTGGGATTGGCTTCTATAAGTGTATGCAACTCGTCAAGCCATAAGCTTTGAAAGCCCAGCCGGTGAAAGCGTAAAAAAGTTGCAAGCAACAGTATTCCAGCCAAGGCAAAGTTTGTTTTGTTCTCAGCGAATACCTTTTTCAGCGTCCATTTAGCCATTATAAAACGAATATAAAGAAAACAAGGATTGTGCGGTTTAGTGTCCGTGCACGGCAGCAGCCAGTTCAGCAATCAGGTCAGGGTCTTTTTCCGCAGCATTGCCTACCACTACCATATCAGCACCGGCTTTACAGGCTTGTTTGGCTTGTAAAGCAGTACGTATGCCTCCGCCTACTACAACAGGTATGTCAACATTTTTGCTCACCCGTTCAATAATGCTGTCGGGAATGTGTTGAATGGCCCCGCTTCCGGCATCCATGTAAATAAGTTGTAATCCGAGTTGTTCACCGGCCATTGCTGTGCAGGCAGCAATATCAGGTTTATCAGCCGGTATGGGTGTGGTGTTGCTCATGTAACTTACTGAAGTGGTTCGTCCGCCATCTATAAGCATGTAACCCGTTGGCAATATCTGTAAGTTGCTTTGTTTGAGTGTGGGTGCGGCCAGCACGTGTTTGCCTATGAGCAAATCAGGGTTGCGGCCTGAGATAAGGGAAAGTAGTAGTATGCCGTCTGCACGGGTGTTCACCTGCATTACATTACCCGGAAACAATACCACAGGAACCTTACAGCTTTTTTTGGCTACCTCCACACACATATCCAGGTTACCGTTGGTAATAATGCTTCCGCCTATCAGTAACCAGTCAACCTGAGCTCTTTCTGCCGCTTTACACACCTTTTCTACTGCTTTACTGTTTTTGAATGCATCGGGGTCCAGTAATAAAGCAAAAAGTTTTTGCTTCTTTTGCTTCTTTTTGTTCAACTCGGTGAGTAACGCGTTTTTCATTTCAGATTGTAGCTTATAGTAGACGTGTTAAGTTAGTGGTTTGATTTTCTTACTATTGAAACCCCGCGCAAATAAAGGAATTTTTTACCACAATTTTTGTTATTCACAGCCTAAAAGCCTGACAGCACCTACTAAAAAAATTTACCAGAGGCTTACTGTGGAAAAGGCGGTTTGATGGGATGGTCATAACACATCTATTTTTGGTAAAAAACCCCTGATAAATTTTTAACCATTTATTAAGGTAATCAACAGCCCCAAATTATTGTATCGCCATATGACCAAAAGTACCGCCAAAGCAAGTAAAAAAGACCAAACAGGATTAAAGTTTGAGCGCTTTTACACCCAAGAGGGAGTGAATCCCGTTGACATGTTCGAGTATGAACTCAGAACCTCTGTGATTAAAAACCCGTCAGGGGAAAAAGTTTTTGAGATGACCAATGTGGAGGTACCTAAAGCCTGGAGTCAGGTGGCTACCGACATTCTGGCCCAAAAATATTTCCGTAAGGCAGGTGTACCAATGCCCGATGGCAGCTTAGGAGCTGAAACCTCCATTAAACAAGTGGCCCACCGCATGGCCAACTGTTGGCGTACCTGGGGCGAACAGTACGGCTACTTCAACAGCACCGAGGATGCGCAGATATTCTACGAAGAATTAGTACATACTATTATAAGTCAAAGTTGCGCGCCTAACTCACCGCAGTGGTTCAATACCGGCTTGCATACCTCTTATGGTATTACGGGCAAACCTCAGGGTCACTACTTTGTGAACCCTACTACCGGCCAGTTGGAAAAATCCACCTCAGCTTATGAGCGTCCGCAACCACACGCCTGCTTTATATTAAGTGTGGACGATGATTTGGTGAACGATGGCGGTATTATGGATTTGTGGGTACGTGAAGCACGTATATTTAAATATGGTTCAGGCGTGGGAACCAACTTCTCCCGCATTCGCGGAGAAGGTGAAAAACTTTCCGGTGGCGGAACTTCATCGGGTTTGATGAGTTTCCTGAAAATTGGCGACCGCGCAGCAGGAGCGATCAAATCTGGCGGAACAACCAGACGTGCTGCTAAAATGGTTTGTCTGGATTTAGACCACCCCGAGATTGTACAGTTCATTAACTGGAAAAAAGACGAAGAGAAAAAAGTGGCTGCTTTAATTGCAGCTGGATATGCCAGTGATTATGAAGGTGAAGCTTATGCCACCGTTTCAGGTCAGAACTCCAATAACTCTGTTCGTATTCCTAATGATTTCTTTCATGCACTTAAAGAAGGAAGAGATTGGGAACTGAAAGGCCGCAGCAACGGCAAAACCATGAAAACCATTCCTGCACAAAAACTGTGGGATATGATTGGTGAAGCTGCCTGGGCTTGTGCTGACCCCGGTGTGCAATACGACACTACCATCAACGAGTGGCACACCTGCCCTGAAGGCGGACGCATCAATGCATCTAACCCTTGTTCAGAGTACATGTTCCTCGATAACACGGCTTGTAACCTGGCTTCATTGAACCTGATGAAGTATTTCAATGCCGATACGCTAGAGTTTGACGTAAAAGGTTTCGAACAAACTGTTCGTTTGTGGACTACCGTGCTTGAAATCTCTGTATTGATGGCTCAGTTCCCTTCTAAAGAAGTGGCTCAACTGTCATACGAGTACCGCACACTTGGTTTAGGATATGCTAACTTAGGCTCTATGCTGATGGTGGCAGGTATTCCTTACGATTCACCTAAAGCATTTGCTATTTGCGGAGCTATCACGGCTATTCTGAATGGTGTGGCTTACGAGACTTCAGCTGAAATGGCGAAGTACCTCGGACCATTCCCTAAATACAAAGAGAACAAAAAGCACATGTTGCGTGTAATGCACAACCACCGCTTTGCAGCCTACAACGCTACCGATGCTTATGAAGGCTTAAGCATTAAACCTGTAGGCATTGATCCTAAATATTGCCCTGATTATCTGTTGCAAGCTGCTTGTAACTCATGGGATCGTGCAGTACAACTGGGTGAGCAATACGGTTACCGCAACGCACAGGCTACTGTAATCGCACCTACCGGAACCATTGGTTTGGTAATGGATTGTGATACCACCGGCATTGAACCCGACTTTGCTTTGGTGAAGTTCAAAAAACTTTCAGGTGGTGGTTATTTCAAAATCATCAACCAGTCTGTACCTGCAGCATTAAAAAATCTGGGTTACACAGAAGAGCAGAACAAAGACATCATTGATTATGCCATCGGTCGTGCTACATTAAAAGGTGCTCCCGGTATCAACTTTGAAACCTTGGGTGCCCGCGGATTTACAGCAGAAGAAATTGAAAAATTAGATAAAGCAGTATCCGGAGCATTTGAAATAGGCTTTGCCTTCAACATCTGGACCTTAGGTGAAGAGTGCTTACAACGTTTAGGTTTCAAACCTGAAGAATACAACGCACCTAACTTTAATCTGCTGCGTAAACTTGGTTTTACCAAAGGAGAAATTGATGCAGCCAACGATTACGTTTGCGGTACCATGACGGTGGAAGGTGCACCACACCTGAAAGACGAACACTTGCCTGTATTTGATTGTGCCAACAAGTGCGGCAAAAAAGGTGAACGATTTATTCATGCACACGGCCACATTCGCATGATGGCTGCTGCACAACCGTTCCTCTCAGGTGCTATCTCCAAAACCATCAACCTGCCTAATGAGGCAACTGTTGAAGAGATTAAATCCTGCTACGAAATGAGTTGGACATTAGGTTTGAAAGCCAACGCACTTTACCGTGACGGATGTAAACTTTCACAACCACTGAGCAACAAATCAGACGTGAAAGACGAAGAAGATGTACAGGAAGTAGTAGAGCACGTGTTGGGTAATGATGCCTACAAACCGGTTGGCGAGTTAACAGCCGATCAGGTGTTGGAAGCAGCACAAGCCATACTTAACCGCTCCATGGATACAGAGTTTAAACGTAAACTGGCCCGTATTGTGGAGCGCAAATCATTGCCATCAAAACGCAGCGGCTTTATTCAGAAAGCAACCGTTGGCGGGCAAACCATTTTCGTTCACACCGGTGAATACGAAGACGGAACATTGGGAGAAATTTTCATTGACCTGCACAAAGAAGGTGCATCTTTCCGCTCCCTGATGAACTGCTTTGCTATAGCTGTTTCCATAGGCTTACAATACGGTGTGCCGTTGGAAGAGTTTGTAGAGAAGTTCACCTTCACCCGCTTTGAACCAAGCGGTATGGTGCAAGGACATGATAATATCAAGAACTCTACTTCAATTGTAGATTATATGTTCCGCTTGTTGGGCTTTGAATACTTAGGTCGTACTGATTTAGTTCAGGTGCCACCGGTAGAAAACCCGATGATTAAAAAACAAACCGAGATGGCCGCTAAAGCACAGGTAGCATCTGTAAAACCACAACCCGTAGCTCAGGTAACTCCGGCTCCGGTAAGTAACGTGGAGAAAACAGCTACTGCCAGCGCTCAGTTAGATCAAACACAGGAGTACATGAGCAGCATGCAAAGTGATGCACCTCCGTGCAACGTATGCGGACACATTACCCTGCGCAGCGGCACCTGCTACAAGTGTTTGAATTGCGGTAACAGCATGGGTTGCAGCTAAGAGAAAAGTGCTCTATAAGAAAAGAAAACCCGCTTCGAAAGGAGCGGGTTTTTTTGTGTTCAGGATGTATAATGAATGAAAACAAAAGTTAAGAGTTTGACGATTCGAATGAAAGCACAACTCACTTTTTCTTGTTCACATGCTCCTGAATATTTTTTTGAGCGAGTTGAGCGAAGTAAGTATTTTGCGTTCCGTTCAGTTCAACATTGCTTTCACTTATGCGAATGATTTTAGTTAAAATTTCTTTTGCATCTTCTACCTGATTTAGCTGCAGCAATGCATAAAACTGGTAATATAAATACAGGCAATTGTTGGGATAAGTTAAAACCAGTTTGGTAGAATAGGTAAGCGAAGGAATATACTTTTTCTCATCGATATAAATTTTCATTAAAAAATACGTGGCTTCTGTGTTCAGTATTTTATTGTTAAGCATGGCCGCTTTTTCCAGCATTTGTATCCCCTTTTTGGCATCCCCTTCAGGGTAAAAGTACAGGTAAGGAATAAGAACGGGATAGTTAGCACCCGCATTATCCATGTGGTAATTATAAAGTCCTGAGGAAAGGTAAAAATAATTGAAGCGTTCCTCATGTCCGAAACTTTTTTGCAGGTGCTTATAGCAGGCCCGCATGCGAAGAAAAGCTTTCAGATAATGGTTGTTAAGCCCGTCCATACGTGCCAGATAACCGTATAGGAAAATGGCCCGGTAAATATGCA
>DATGWX010000057.1:0-5514 GCA_035299275.1 Bacteroidia bacterium | reverse complement strand
CCATTTTTAGGGTAGGGTTACCCTCATAGTCGCGGATGGCTTTTTCATACAACCAGTAGTTCATTTGTGTGAGTGGGATATTGTCGCCTGCTTTAGGTATGTAAAGTGGTCCGTAGTTGTCTACATTCCAAGGTATTTCTTTTCTGAAAGGGTAAATAAAATCCATGAACTCACCACGTGTTTGAACGATGGGCTCAATGGTTTGTACGTTTTCCATGCCTTTAAAAACAGGAACGGTCTCTTCTTTAATCTGCATTTGAAAATCACCCTGATTGGAGAGTGATTGCAACATATTGGCATCAATTTCTTTCAGGTACTTGGGGTCGAAACCGTTGCCGTCTTTTGTTTTTACATGGTAAATCATTTGCATGCGTGGTGCATTTTCATTTGCTTTCCCGTTCACAAATACTTGTCCGTCAACCAACGAAACCGAATCGCCCGGTATGGCAATGCAACGTTTGATGTAATTCTCTTTTTTATCAACGGGGCGTCCTTCGTTTTCAGCCGGGTAGTTAAAAACCACTACATCATTGTTTTTAATGGTAGTAAATCCCGGCAGGCGGTAGTAAGGTAATTTTATCGCTTCAGAGTATGCTTTGGTGCCTAATACCGGCATGGTATGGTGAGCAAAAGGGAAGGAGATGGGTGTCATAGGTACACGCGGACCATAATGGTATTTACTTACAAAAAGGAAATCGCCTACCAGCAATGATTTTTCCATGGATGGGGTAGGTATGGTGTAGGCTTCTAAGAACAAACCTCTTATTAGAGTAGCCGCTACTACCGCAAAGGCAATAGCATCAATCCATTCACGGGTTTTACTTTTACGCTCCAGTTTATTGATAAAATAATAGTAGGCAAAAAGTATAACCTGTGTAAGTATAACCAAAGTAACAGGTGTAACAAAACTCACCGGAGTAAAGGCGATAAGCAGTAGAAACAGTAACACATTAAGTGCAGTGAGAAACCAGAAGCCGGTTTTTTCACGCTTGGTTAAAATGGCAAAGAAATTTTTGAAGAAATTCATTCGTAAGTGCTAAAATGGTACGTAGTAAACGAAATATAGTAATCAGTAGTATAGTTAATCAAGTTTGAGCAGGTCTTCCATGGTGAATAAACCTTTTTTGCCTTGTATCCATTCTGCAGCGAGAACAGCACCTTCAGCAAACCCATGCCGGGTAATAGCAGTATGTTTAATTACAATACTGTCATTGGCTGAACTGTATATAACGGTATGATCTCCGGGTACATCTTTTATGCGCTGAGACTCGATAAGCATTTCATCTGTCTGTAAACTTTGCATGGGTACATTTTCATGCTGATGTTCAAAAAATAACCGGCCTTTCCAACTTTTCTTTGTACTGCTGTTTTCCAGAATTTGTTTGGCTAAGGTGATGGCCGTACCGCTAGGGTGATCCTTTTTCTCGGTATGATGTACTTCTTCAATCATTACATCGTAATCATTGCGCTGCCCCATGTAGCGGGAAAGTAATTTGTTGATTTTAAAAAAGATGTTTACACCCAAACTGAAATTGGTAGAATAAATCATACTTTGCCCTTCGCTTTCACAACGGGCCTTCACCGCCTCAAACTGATCGTACCAACCTGTTGTACCAACCACTACCGGCACCTTGGCATCAAAACATTTCATAATGTTATCATAAGCCGAGGTAGGCATACTGAAGTCAATGGCCACATCAACGTTTTTTAAACTGATGGATAAAAAATTGTGGGCGTTTTCAAGATTAATCTTGTATACTATTTCATGCCCACGGGCTTCTGCAATCTTTTCGACTGCCTTGCCCATTTTGCCATATCCGAGTAATGCTATTCTCACGTTATTTAAGTTTAAGTGTGGCGCCTATTCCGGCAAACATATAATTCTGTTGTATCCAAAGGTTAGGTTGCAACTTCAAAGATAAGTCATCATTGATATTGAATTCAAATAAATGTGCATCTACATTGGCATCTATAATGTTGAGTACATACAGTGCCCCTAGTCCTATTGCACACAGGTCGCGGTTTTTACGGAAATAATCCCTGTTTCCTGAGGCCCAGTTGGCGTATCCTTCATTGAGCACACGCCCGTTGTAAACAGGTATGGTGCTGCTATCCTGGTCGCTGATGTAAATACTTAATTGTTTGAAGTCTTTGTAGTTATCGTGGTTCCATTTCAGTCCGTAAATCAGGGCAGCAGCACCCACGTATATGATGGGTATTTTCCAGTATTTTTTATTGTAGGCCTGGCCCCAACCCGGTAATATGGCAGAGCGTATACTTGCCTTACGGGGCGAGTGGATTTCGCGTTTCAGCGAATCCATTCTGGCTACAGGTGCATTGATTTGTTTTTTTACGGAGTCCTGTTGCAGGGTTACAATTGTGGTCTTTTTTGCGGTACTGTCGGACAAAGTGGATTGAGCCACTACATGCAGCGAGGTAAGCAGTAACAGAAAAGTCAATATGGGGAGTGTGAACCTCAATTTTCGAGCATGTCAATTAATCGCTGCAATTCCTGCAGGTTGTCGAAATGAAATTGCAGAGAGCCTCTTCCTTCATCATTTGCTTTCAGGGTAACCTTGGAGTTATATTGACTTGATAAGGTTTTCTGATGAATGGTATAATCATTCAACATTAAACCATCGCTGTTTTTGGTACGCTTTGGCACAACCGATTTTATATTTGGTTCATTGCCCTTGTGGGTTCTGACAAGTTCTTCCGCTCTTCTAACAGAGAGGCTGCCCTCTTTAATCTGATTAAAAATGAACATTTGCTGGTCTTCATCGTCAATGCTGATGATGGCACGTGCATGTCCCATGCTCAAAGCTCCGTCACGAATAGCTGCTTGAATCTCATCGGGCAAACGAAGCAGACGCAGATAATTGGCAACAGTACTTCTTTCTTTTCCTACGCGGTCGGCCACCTGTTCCTGTGTTAACGTACATTCATCAATCAGGCGCTTGTAACTTAAAGCCACCTCAATGGCATTCAAATCCTGACGTTGAATATTTTCAATCAAGGCCATTTCCAGCATTTCCTGGTCATTGGCTAAGCGGATATAGGCCGGGATTTTGGTTAAGCCCGCCTGAATGGAAGCACGTGTTCTGCGTTCACCGGAGATAATCTGAAATTTATCAAAACCCATTTTGCGAACCGTGATGGGTTGAATTACGCCATGCACTTTAATGGATTCTGCGAGTTCATTCAACGCCTGACGATCAAAATCGTTGCGGGGTTGAAACGGGTTGGCTTCAATTTGGCTGATATCAATTTCGCTTACTGAACCTACCGGTTTATTTTCGGTGGAGGTAATGTCGGTATCTGAATTTTCTAATAATGCGGCTAATCCTCTGCCGAGTCCGCCTTTTTTGGTTACTGTCATGTGCTTTGTCCTCTATGTTGTTGCCCTCCAACGGGCTGTTTCGTATTGTTCAGTTGCTTAATTGTTAATGATGTTATCTACGGCAGTCATTTTGGTTAATCCGTTTTTGGTAAGCAGTTCACGTGCAAGGTTCAGGTAGTTCACTGTTCCACGGCTGGCAGCATCATGTTGAATAACAGGTACACCAAAACTTGGTGCCTCACTCAGTTTTGTATTGCGCTGAATGATGGTATCAAATACAAGTTGCTGAAAGTGCATTTTTACTTCTTCTACTACCTGATTGCTCAAACGCAGACGAGAGTCATACATAGTGAGCAGTATCCCCTCAATTTGTAAATTGGGGTTCAGGTTGTTCTGAATAATTTTGATGGTGTTGAGTAACTTGCCCAAACCTTCCAATGCAAAGTATTCGCACTGAACCGGTACAATCACTGAATCAGCAGCGCACAGGGCGTTGGTAGTGATAATGCCCAGTGAAGGCGAACAATCAATGATAATAAAATCATAATCATTGCGCACTTTTTCCAAGGCGATTTTCATCATGCGCTCACGACTCAGGCGGTCCACCAATTCTATCTCAGCCCCAACCAAATCAATGCTGGCAGGTAAAAGGTCAAGAAAATCAGTGTCGGTTTTCAAAATTACATCCCGTGCCGCTACTTCGTTGATAAGGCAGTCGTAAATACCGGTTCGTATATTTTTGGGGTCAAAGCCATTGCCTGAAGTAGAGTTGGCCTGTGGGTCGGCATCTACCAGTAAGGTTTTGTACTCCAACACCGCCAAACTTGCGGCCAGATTAATGGCAGTTGTGGTTTTGCCCACACCGCCTTTTTGATTAGCTATTGCTATTATTTTTCCCATTGCTCGAATATCCTCTTGTATTATTAGTTGCTGTACGTTTAAAAAGTAATTGTTTCGTTGATTTGCATCAGGTTAATGTTTTTGCCGGCTTTGGTAAAGTTATTTTTGACTTCTTCATGGTTTATCACAATGTAAGGGAAGGTATCAAAGTGCATCCCGATAATGTTGTTGCATTGAATCATATCAGCAGCCAGCAGTGCATCTTCATGGTTCATGGTAAAGTTACTGCCTATGGGCAAAAAGGCTAAATCGGGGCGGTTGTATTTACCTATGAGTTGCATGTCCATATTAAGTGCTGTATCACCGGCATAATAAATGGTTTTCTTCTCAGCCTTAAGTATGAAGCCGTTGGGATTTCCTCCGTAAGATCCATCAGGAAAAGAACTGGAGTGCGCGGCTGAGGTGAGCTGTATCTCCCCGAACTCGAATGACCATTTCCCTCCGGTGTTCATCGGATGGGTTTTGTGTAAACCTTTGTCAGTAAACCAGGCACATATTTCCCAATTGGAGATTAAAGTAGAGTCATTTTGTTTGGCTAATTCCAATACATCGGCCATGTGGTCTTGGTGGGCATGAGAAACCAGTATATAATCCGCCTTAACGTCTTTCAGTAAAATATTTTTGGCCAAATGGTTGGGGGTGATGAACGGGTCAAACACCAGCATTTTACCGCTGACCTCCATTTGGAAACAAGAATGGCCTAAATACTTTACTTTCATTACTTTCTGTGTGCTGTTTTGCTTGAAATACTGAAGCGTAAAAATACGACTTTCAGGGCTAACCTGAAGCAATTTCTTTCAACAGGTAAATCTATTTTTATCTTATTTTAATTACTTGTTTACAAATGCTTTATATCTTATCGCAGGAGGTCTCGTGCTCTTATTTACTTGTAGCATTTGTGTCGTGGAACATCTTAGTGCTGATAAACAGGCTTTTTGGAAATCAGCTTATTTGAATTGTGGATTTCTTTTAAGGTTTAAATCGCCTGATTAATAAGATATTTTATCTTTATGAACAAGTGCAATGTGGATGACAAAAGCAGGTTTGTGGATAAATGGGAGTGAGGTTTAAATTTTTTGCTGAAATCAGCAATACAACATCTCACCCGTCAGAATTTCGGATTAGCGATAGCCTTCTCAAGCAATAGTTTATGCAGGAGATCATGGAGTTCTGTTGTGTTGCAGTTAAACGCAAGTACCTTTCTTTTGGGCCTCAATAAAATGCCAAACGGATATTTATTTACTCGCATTTTTCGGTTCATTTTCAGGTTAGTG
>DATGWX010000056.1:0-5573 GCA_035299275.1 Bacteroidia bacterium | reverse complement strand
GGCTCTTCTAAAAGTTTGAGTAACATGTTGCCTTCGTTACCTAAGTACTCAGGCATCCACATCAGTTGCATTTTGTATTCGGCTTCAAAGCTTTTAAGTCCTAATCGTTTGATAACGTCTCTTGATTCTTCAGCAGTAATATTTCCCTGTTTGTTTTCGGCATTGAGGTGTTGCAACCAACTGAAAACGGTTTGGTAAGGGTTGGCCAGCAAGGCCTCTTTCCACTCGGCCATTAACTCCCGACTTAATTTGGCCGGAGAAATGGTGGGGTAGGTAAAGTGCAAATCAGGATGAATGAGCTTGCTGATTTTGATGCAGGAGGGGCAGGTGCCGCAGCTGTCATCTTCTTTTTTGTTGGTACAATTCACAAATTGTACGTAGGCCCAGGCTAAAGCAAAATTAGCACTTCCTTCCGGACCTAAAAAAAGCTGTGCATGGCTGATGCGTTGTTCTTTTACAGTTTGAACAAGGTGCTGTTTTATTTTTTCGTTGCCCGGAATATCATGAAATTGCATGAGGCGAATTTAACCTCAAATTGCGAAGTAGTATAACTTATGAGCAATAATTTTAGGTGTTTCGTGGTGACACGAAGCACAGCGGTGGTTAATTTTGAACTGCGTTTCCCAAATTAATCAAAGCGTAAAAACAGACACTGATTAACACTGAATACACAGATTAAATTAGTGTAAGTTATTTACTGTAGCTTTTCTCCCCTAGCGCCTGCTATAATTCGGTGCTTCTTTGGTAATGGTGATGTCGTGCGGGTGGCTTTCTTTCATGCCTGAAGGAGTTACTCTTACAAACTTGGCTTTCTGTAAATCGGTTACTGTTTTCGAACCGCAATAGCCCATACCTGCTCTTAAGCCTCCAACCATTTGATAGAGTACTTCTTTGAGTAAACCTTTATAAGGCACAATGCCCACTATACCTTCAGGCACCAGTTTAGAAATTTCTTCTTCGGCATCCTGAAAATAACGGTCCTTTGAACCTTCCTTCATGGCTTCAATAGACCCCATTCCCCTGTAGGATTTGAACTGACGCCCCTCATAAATAATCGTTTCACCGGGTGACTCTTCCACACCGGCAAACAACGAACCCGCCATGATAGTACTGGCTCCTGCGGCAATAGCTTTAACTAAATCGCCACTGTAGCGTATGCCACCGTCAGCAATGATTGGAACGCCTGAGTTTTTAATGGCCGATGCAGCTTCATAGATAGCCGAAAGTTGAGGTACACCTATACCGGCAATAATGCGGGTGGTACAGATGGAGCCGGGTCCAACGCCTACTTTAATACCATCAGCACCGGCTTTCACCAGTGCTTTCGCAGCTTCTCCTGTTGCAATATTTCCAACCACTACATCTAGTTTTGGGTGGGCCTTTTTTACACGTTTCAACTCATTGATAACACCTTTGGAGTGGCCATGTGCGGTATCAATTATAATGAAATCAACTCCGGCTTTTACCAAAGCATTTACACGCTCCAATGTATCGGCTGTAACACCAACAGCAGCGCCTACCCGTAAGCGTCCGTGTTCGTCTTTGCAGGCATTGGGGTGGTCTTTCAGTTTAAGTATGTCTTTGTAGGTAATCAGTCCGGTGAGGATACCTTTTTTGCTTACCACCGGTAATTTTTCGATTTTGTATTTCTGTAAAATGCCTTCTGCTTTTTGTAAGGTAGTTCCTTCAGGAGCAGTAATCAAATTGTCTTTGGTCATAATGTCTGACACTTTGGTGGTCAGATTTTTCTGAAAGCGCAGGTCGCGGTTGGTGAGTATGCCCAATAGTTTATTCTCTTTGGAAACAATGGGGATGCCGCCAATTTTATTGTCCTTCATTAAAGCAAGTGCATCTTTTAATGTGGCATTTTCAGGCAGGGTGATGGGGTCCATAATCATACCGCTTTCAGAACGTTTCACCTTACGTACTTCCTCTGCCTGACGGTCGATACTCATGTTTTTGTGCAATACGCCAATACCGCCCTGTTGAGCCATGGCAATGGCCAGTTTTGACTCGGTAACAGTATCCATAGCGGCCGAAACCAAAGGAATATTGATGCGAATATTACGGGTAATGTAAGTGGCGGTGCTTACTTCGCGCGGAAGTACTTCAGAGTAGGCCGGGAGAACCAGAACGTCATCGAAAGTGAGGCCGTTTTCTGTAAATTTCTTGGGGTCGAGCATAGCAAATAATTAAGTATGATTATTTGCCGTGCAAATGTAGGGTAAAGATTGGAATAAACTAATGAACAAAATAGTGGGGCATGATTTTTTGTAGCAGACGGATATAAACATCTGTGTATTTTATTGCCGTAAACTATGAGTTACCCGTATTACCTTTACAGCCATATGAAGGCAGAGCAACAGGTTTCTTTGCAACCTTACAACACATTCGGAATTGCTGTTCAGGCAAAAGAGTTGATACACATTACTTCAGTAGAGGAAATTAAATCCCTTATCCTTTCAGGCAGGATAAACACCAGTGACTTACTAATATTAGGTGGTGGAAGCAATGTGCTTTTTACCCGGGATTTTAATGGTTTGGTATTGCGTAATGAACTGAAAGGGATTTCGGTATTGAAAGAAGATGATGACCATGTATGGGTAAAATCAATGGGAGGCGAAGTGTGGCATGAGTTGGTGCTCTGGAGTATTAGCCATAATTATGCAGGCATTGAAAACCTGTCGCTTATACCCGGGACTGTTGGAGCGGCTCCTATGCAGAATATAGGTGCTTACGGAGTGGAAATTAAAGACACATTCGATTCGCTGGATGCTATGGATTTACAAACGGCTGAAGTGAAAGTTTTTTCTCATGCAGATTGTCAGTTCGGGTATCGTGAAAGTATTTTTAAACATGCAGCTAAGGGCAGGTATTTCATCCTGTCGGTGACTTTCCGGTTGAATAAAAAGCCAAACTTTAATACGACCTACGGAGCCATTCAACAAACGTTGGAAAAAATGAACGTGGCAGAGCCCACCATTAAAGCAGTAAGTGATGCTGTAATTGCTATTCGCAGCAGCAAGTTGCCCAACCCGGCCGTAATTGGTAATGCGGGTAGCTTTTTCAAAAATCCCGAAGTGGATGAAGCGAAATACCTCGAGTTGAAAAATATTTATACCGATATTGTCGGTTACCCTACCACACCCGGTAAAGTGAAGTTGGCTGCGGGTTGGCTCATAGAGCAATGCGGCTGGCGTGGTAAGCGCGTGGGCAACACGGGCTCGCACAAAGATCAGGCACTGGTACTGGTAAACTATGGCGGAGTGCAGGGGCGGGAGGTCTACCAACTTTCGGAAGATATAAAAACATCAGTGCTGGATAAGTTTGGTGTGAAGCTGCAAACTGAGGTGAATATTATTTGAATGAGTATTCGTGAAGCGCATTCATAAACGTAGTTTTCTCAAATGAATAAGATACTACTTAAAGTTGTTGTGCTTTTGTCAGCTTGTTCTAACCCAACTCCACCTATTCCTGAAACTCAATACCCTGAAAAATTACCTCCACCTGCTGTACAACAGAAGTTGCCGACAGATTCTATTGAGCAAAAAGCACCGGAGAGGGTAATACATTATTCACTGGTAGCTTTTGATTCGCTTGATTTATCTGACACTCTTAAAGCAGGCGTTTATGTTGCTCTTAATCGTTTAGATGCTGCGCATTTCAGGTCTTCAAAAAAGTACATTGTGCCGGATGTTTATTATGCAGATTTATTAAAGTACAGCCCCTTTCCTATAGAAGTTAAGAGTTTGCACAGCGTAGATAAATGCATATTGATACCCTATTCACTGCAGGCATTTGCTGCTTATGAGTATGGTCAGTTGATTCGTTGGGGGCCTGTCAGTTTGGGAAAAAAATCAACACCTACTCCCACGGGTTTGTTTCATTGCAATTGGAAGTCGAAAAAAACTATCAGCACCATTGACCCGGAATGGATTATGGAATGGTACATTAATCTGGAAAATAAGTTGGGGGTATCTATGCATCAATATGATTTGCCGGGTTATCCCGCCTCACATGCCTGCGTGCGGTTATTGAAACAAGATGCTGTTTTTTTATATCGGTGGACTAACTCATGGGAACTAATGGATGACTGGACCATCAAACAATACGGTACACCGGTGATTATTTTCGGAGATTATGCTTATGACGAGCATCAACCCTGGTTTAAGGATGGTGTGATGCGCTATTTGAATGAGCAAGAGTTAACAGGGCAGTTGAATTTGTATCTGCCTACTATTATATCCAGACAGAAAAAAGCAGTTGATTCTGCTGTCGTAGTTGTTCCCTAACAAATACTTTTAATGGTGAGCGTTCGTCCGTTAAAAGTAACACGGTCACCTGCTTTTTTGCCCAGTAGTTCTTGTGTTAAGGGAGCCTTGGGTGAAAGCACAATAGCCTTTTGCTTATTTACAGTAAGCACACCCACCGCAGCAGCAATAAAAAAAGTGTCTTCGGCACATACCACTAAAGCGCCTGTACCTGCTTGCTGATGTTCGGTATTCAGGTCAATTTTGTTCAGTTGGGCCAGTTCGTTTTTTGCTTCAGCCAGTTGTTTCGCATTACGGTCACGTTCAATCTGGCTCATGGCTCTCCCTGTTTCGTACTTATCTCCTGCACTGCTTTTTTCCTCACTATTCGCACTTTCCTGTGCTGAGAGCATGGCTTTCTCTGCATTGGCTATACGTTGTTCTACTGCATCTCTGCAGGCATTCATTAAGGCAAGTTTAAATTTTGTAAGGTTACTCATGGTTGTGGAACGGGTATAACCTGATTATCTGCAATTACGTAAATACGGTCGTTTTTGGAAGGCTGAATAACAGCATTGCCTGTAAACGTACCGAAGGAGGGCAATATTCCACCTTTTTTGCCAAAGTAAAAACAGGGTAAGCGTAGAGATTGACGGCCTTTCCCTTTTAGTAACACTGCGGGATGCAAGTGGCCGCAAAGGTTGTATCCCTTGTTGAGTGCCGAAGGGTGGTGAGTGAAAATAAACGGCCCCAGTTCAAAAGGCTCATCTACACAGACTATGTTCAGCGCTCCGGGAGGGTCACCGGCATGTATATCGTGATTTCCTCTTACCAGCAGCATGTTCACTTTACTGTGAATGTGTCTCCAACCCTCAATCATGGCCAGTGTGGCCAGTGCCTTGCCTGCTTTGGCATGAAACAAATCACCCAGAAAAAGAATCTGCTGTGCTTGTGTGCGTTCCAGCATATCAGAGAGTAAACCGAGGTCGTTACTGGTGGTTCCTTTAGGTAAGTGAATAAAACTGTTTCTGAACGTGGCTGCTTTTCCCCAATGTAAATCTGCTACCAACAGCAGGCTGTGTTTGGGCCAGAATATTCCTTTTTCAGGCAGTAAATGCAATTCTTCCCCTTCAACAGTAATTGGCAGCATGGTGCGAAAATAATCGCAACGGTTGATAAATGTGCGAATAATCATCCCCATAGCTCACTAAAATGGGTTAAATTTGCACTTTCAAATTCAGGCATGAGTGACGCTATAAAGCATGAGTGCGGTATTGCACTTATCAGATTACTAAAACCCTTATCATATTATCAGGAAAAGTA
>DATGWX010000055.1:0-3681 GCA_035299275.1 Bacteroidia bacterium | reverse complement strand
AAATCCTGAATACTTGTAATTCAAAAAAAGCCAGGCATCAGCTGATGATTTCTCCCGAAGATACTGTGTCGTGTTAGCACCTATTTTATCATCTCGGTCGTAAAACTGTACATTGGTCTGGAAGTTTCCTGAGAACTGCCCTCTTTCCTGCTTCGGTTCTTCGGGTTGTTGAGCAAATACCTGAGCAGATAAAGTGGCGAAAAAAAGTAAGGCGTATTTTTTATTCATGCTGTAAGTAGCCATGTAGTGGGTGTAAGAATTTATTGAATAATCAGTTTACGGGTAACTGTACCGTGCAGGGTTTGTACTTGCACAAAATAAGTTCCGGCAGGTTTTCCTTCCAGCACATGTATTTCTTCTGTATCAAAACCTGCATGGGGCAATAGTTGCTCAGCTACTACTGCACCAATAATATTGAGCACCGTTACTTTCACTTCCTGTTGCACAGGCAAAGCAAAATCAATGGAGAAAGCTCCTTGTGAAGTATTAGGATAAAGCTGTAGCTGTTCATTTAATGCCGGCAGGGCTTCATCACCCAAGGTCCAGTCCATGGTAAAGCGATGTGTAATTTGTGTACCGAAATCGCGCTCAAAATTATACAGTAATTGATTATTTACGCTGCGCAAACTGGCCGTTCCGCTGCCATCATTATTGGCCCAGAAATAAATACCGTCTTTGTCCCGGTCATAAATAGTTAATTCATAACAACCGCGAGGTAAGTCAAACGTATCACGGTAAGTGGTAGCATTAGCCATATTATCGCGGCTATACAAAACAGTTCCGGCTGCATTGGTAAGTTTGAAATATGTTTCTGCACCTGCATTATTAGTACGCAATTGCAAATAGAATTTACCTGTGTATTTAGGTGTGCGCACAAACGGTGTTTTATATACATTGTTCGAAGCGTACTCATCAGCAACTCCGTTGGGGTTACGAACACTAACCCTGAACATGGCCGGTTGAGCAAAATTACCCCAGTCAGCAGCAGGCAATGCAACAGTATCGTATTCTAAAAATTTCAGATTCCCGCTCCAGTTGTATCCCCACATCACTCCACCTTCAGCACCGTATTCAATAACCAAAGAAGTAAGCGGATTTTTTCCGGTGTTACGAATAACAACAACAGGATTATTACAAGCCGGATTATAACGCTTGAACTCATCTTTCAAACTTGGAGTAATGATGTCTTCCATAGCTGCATCGTTTGTAAATGCAGGCGTTTTGTAAGTAAACAATTGACCATCGAGAATGTAGGAAGGAATATTACCACCTGTTCCGGTGGTGGTGTAAGGTTCAAAATCAAGTGATACAGTGTTGTTTTGTCCTTTCGTAACGAAAGAAGAAAGATCGTGGTCATGAGCCAAACCTTTTCCACCCGGACACCAGTTAGCCCTGTCATAAATCCAGGTACCTGTTTGCGGATATAACGGATTCATTCCGCAATCGTCTCTCCACATCAGGTGGGTGTATTGTTGCGTGCCGTTCACTCCCACATAATAGTTTTTCGCACAAAACTCAGCGCAGTTTTCTGCATCACCAAAAGAATGACCGGTGGGTACAATCCGAACACGGGTAATATCTGCATCGGCAGGTATATTTACCGTTTTCGGAGTTACTTTAGCTGAAATGGGGTTAGTAGTTACCCCATACTGATATGAGCCGTGCCATAAGTTCTTTACAGCAATCACTTCAGCCGGAGGGGTTCCTTCAATAAAGTCAAAATCAAGTGTAACCGTGAACCCATCCTGGTAACCGCTGAAATGTGCCCTTATGGTTACTGAATCTTTAAGTAAAGGTGCGTAATCGGTTACATCAAAATCCCAGGTAAATTTCCAGGTAGTTGCATTGAACATAGGATTAACCGCTGCATTGGCATACGGTGTAATTACACGGGCCAGTTCAATAGGGTCAAGTACTTCGAATTTGTTATATACATTGGTGATGGTTTTATACATCACCTGGCTGTGGGTTACCAAAAAGGAATCAACCACTTTACCGGTTGAATCATAGTTGCGGTTGTAATAATTTGCCGGCCACACCACAAGAGTATCAATGGCTTTACCCGGGTTATTCGTATCAGAAAAACGTACTACCTTCAACATAGCATTAGCAGTTGAATCTGTTTTCTTAGTTGTACTATTGTACGAATAGGTATACGTAGTATCTGTGCGATAGTACAACGTATCTCTATCGGGAGAAAGAACTTTAAACGAAGGGTACTTGATTAAGGTGGAATCCATTTGACCCGTTTTGCGCAACAACTCAATTTTGGTGGTATAGTCCCATCCGCTGCAACCTGTAGTGGGGCAGCCCATGGTGTAGTGCATCAAAATTTTACGGTATTTCTTGCTCCCATCAGGCAACTTGCCTTTCGCATCGTAATTACCGTACCATTTTAAGTGGGTTTTGTCGTGAATGCGGTAACGGGTGGTATCGCCCTCTGCTGCAAACAAACATTTGCCCAGCAATAGACTGCCTGAAAGCAGTAAAAATTTTAGAAGTTTCATTTACAAAGAATAAAGAGGGGCAATTATAACAAAAAACAGGGTAAATCGTTGATTTTGCGTCTTATTTCTATCTTTGTTGCCTATGACAACATTAGCAGGAAAAACAGCCCTGATAACGGGCGCATCCCGAGGCATTGGAAAAGGCATTGCTGAAAAGTTAGCCGAAGCAGGTGCCAATATCGCTTTCACCTTTTTAAGTTCAGTAGATAAGGCCCGCGCTTTTGAAGCCGAACTGGCAGGTAAATATGGTGTAAAAGTGATGGGATATCAAAGCGATGCCGCTAAATTTTCAGAAGCTGAAAAGTTGATTGCCGATGTAGAAAAAGACTTCGGCTCATTGGATATTCTGGTAAACAATGCCGGCATAACCCGTGATAACCTGCTGATGCGTATGACGGAAGAACAGTGGGATGAGGTAATGAATACCAACCTTAAATCAGCCTTTAACCTTACCAAGTTTGCCAGCAAACCTATGATGAAACAACGCTCCGGCAGCATCATCAACATTACTTCTGTAGTGGGTGTAAACGGCAATGCTGGCCAGTCCAACTACGCCTCTTCTAAGGCCGGTATGATTGGTTTCACCAAATCTATTGCTAAAGAACTGGGCTCCCGCGGTATTCGCTGCAATGCCATTGCCCCGGGTTTTATTGAAACCGAAATGACCGAGCAGTTAAAACCTGAAGTAAAAGACGAGTGGGTAAAAACCATTCCGCTTAAGCGTGGCGGCACCACTGCTGATGTAGCAAACTGCACCGTGTTTTTGGCTTCAGATATGTCGGCCTACATTACCGGGCAGGTAATTAACGTGTGCGGTGGCATGCTCATGTAAGCAACTTGTACTATTTTAGGTTTACTTTGCACCACTAGTTAATATTTGTGCAATTCACCACTCAACTTCCGGTTTATTACCTTGTGCTATGTGCAGCATTGGCAGGTGTATTTACCTGGCTACTGTATCGCGGAAATGATTTTACAGAAACAACCACCCGCCAAAGACCCTGGTGGCTTTGGCTCATCACTACTTTCCGCTTCCTCGTCCTTTTTATAGTAAGTGCTTTATTATTGGAGCCATTACTCAAAGCATTTCAACGACACATTGAAAAGCCGGTAGTCGCTATAGTGTTGGATGGAAGCGAATCGGTTTTAGCTAATAAAGATTCCGCTTTTTACC
>DATGWX010000054.1:0-3886 GCA_035299275.1 Bacteroidia bacterium | reverse complement strand
CCAAAGGCTCATCGTTTTTGCTCAGTTACCGTTATTCTACCCTGGCTGCTTTTGATGCCATCGGGTTATCCTTCGGAGATGCCGGAGTTCCTAAATACCAGGATTTATCTTTTAAACTCAATTTCCCCAACACCAAAGCCGGAGCATTTAGTATATTTGGCATAGGCGGAATAAGCAGCACACAATTATTAGACAGCAAGAAAGAAGGTAAAGAGCTGGCTGAAGAAGCTTTCCCGGTTGACGTAGATTTTTCGAGCCGCATGGGCGTGGCAGGTGTTACCCATACCTACATGTTAGATAAATCATCCTATATCAAAACAGTCATAACGGCTTCAGGCGAGGCCAATGATGTAGATGTGGATTCACTTAATTATTACAACAACTACAGTAAATTTCTTATTCAGTTCAGGCGAACGGCTACAACACGTCAAAGCATGCACAGCTTTTACAATAAAAAGATAAGTGCCCGCCACTCGTTCAGGGTTGGAGTTATTGCTACCGCTATTCAACTAAACATGCAAGATACGACCTACGACAATGAGCTGAAAATGTACCGCACCAATTATGATATAGATGAGTCAACCGGAATAATGCAGGCATATGCCAACTGGAACTACCGCATCAGTGAGCAGTTGAGTACCAATGTGGGTGTTCACTATAATCAGTTTTTGCTCAACAATACATCAGCCATTGAGCCCCGCGCAGGTGTAAAATGGAAAGTGAATAATAAACAGAGTTTTAATCTGGGTTTTGGTATGCACAGCCAGATACAGCCGCTACCTGTTTACTTCCAACGCTCACTTGTTGATACAGCTGCCAAAACGTATATGCTAACCAACAAAGATTTAAAAATGAGCAACAGTTACCACTACATTTTAGGGTACGAAAGGCAGTTGAGTGAAAACTTGTTTTTAAAGAGTGAGGTCTACTATCAGCACATTACCAATCAGGCAGTAGAGCGTAATCCATCGTATTTTTCCGTGGCCAATTTCGGTGCCGATTTTGTTTTTCCTGAAGCAGATAGTTTAGTAAACAAAGGCAAAGGCCGCAACTATGGTTTGGAACTTACTTTGGAACGGTACTTCTCGGGCAGTTATTATTTTCTGGTTACGGCCTCCTTGTTTCAGAGCGAATACAAAGGCAGTGATAACAAATGGAGAAGTACAGCCTTTAACAGCAATTATGTATTTAATGCACTGGCAGGTAAAGAATGGAAGTTTAAAGACGGTAAAAATATTCTTGCACTCAGTTTAAAAGTGACCAACGCAGGCGGGAAAAGATATGTGCCGGTTGATCATGTAAAGTCAGCACAAAACCGTCAGACGGAATACGATGAAGCCAATGCTTACAAAGACAGGTTCGAGGATTATTTCAGAACCGATATACGCATCAGTTACAAGAAAAACGGAAAACGTATCACCCAAGAGTGGGCGCTTGATGTGCAGAATGTGTTCAACACTCAAAATGTGCTCACACAGCAGTATAACCCGCGTACAGGTAAAATGGAAAAAGAATACCAGATTGGAATTTTCCCGGTACCTTTATATCGTATTTATTTTTAATGAAAAAATTCAGCGAACGATTCAACGGTCCTAAAATGGTCAGGCGCCACATCATTATTATGGCGCTGGCCTTTTTCTTTGGCGGAATGAATGATCACATCAACTGGCTCATTGACCACAGTTATTCCTTCAATACAGATTACCTGGCGCACATCCTGTTTAACTTTTTTTACATTTCATTGATATGGAATGGCAATGAGTTGCTGATGTCGGTAGTTGATCGTTACCTCGATTGGCATTCACACACCCGTGCTAAGATTGTAGTATCAGCAGCCATTGCTTTAGTGTTGCCGGTAATTATTCACTTTTCGTTTAATCTGGGACTTCACCCTGTTTTTTTCGGCCGGCCTTGTGACTTAGGGGCAAAAGAAAATTATATGTCGTTGGTTATTGCCATTGTGGTTACACTTTTGGTCAATTGTATTTATGTGGCCAGTGAATTTTTTGAGTATTGGAAAAAATCGCTTACGGAGAAAGAAGAGTTCAAACGTACCAGCATCACAGCTGAATTTGAAACACTCAAAAATCAGGTGAATCCACACTTTCTATTCAACAGTTTAAATACACTCACCTCCCTTATAGAAGAAGACACCAAAAAGGCTACTGATTTTGTGGAGCAGTTGGCTCACGTGTACCGCTACGTTTTACTTAACCGCGATAACGAAACGGTTTCGCTTAAAGAAGAACTGGAGTTTACCCGTTCATTTATTTACCTGAATCAAATGCGTTTTGGAGATAACCTGCAAGCTGATATACGCGTGTCGGAAGTTTATCAATCGCTTCACTTGCCAACGCTCTCTTTGCAAATGCTGGTAGAGAATGCGGTAAAGCACAACATTATTTCCAAAGACAAACTGCTTAAAGTTACTGTTCAAATTAATGAAGCCTCACAATTGTGTATATCAAATAACCTGCAACGCAAGCCATCGCCTGTGGCAGGCAGTAAAATAGGTTTAACCAACATCATGAGTCGGTACGGTTTCTATACTGATGAAGAAGTGGTAGTAACTGATGACGGGAAAATATTCTGTGTGTGTTTACCGCTACTTGATTCTAAAAAAATAATCAGCACAACATGAACGTACTTATTATAGAAGACGAAGCCCCTGCACAACGAAGATTGCAAAAGCTATTGCAACAGGCCCGCCCCGATATTCAGATTCAGGGAATGGCTGACAGCATAGAGTCGGCTGTGCGGTTAATTCAACAAACCGCTGAAATTGATTTGCTGTTCATGGACATTGAACTGGCAGATGGAAAAAGTTTTACCATTTTTGAGCAAATAAGTGTTGTGCAACCGGTAATTTTCACCACTGCCTACGATGAATATGCCATACAAGCCTTTAAGGTAAACAGTGTAGATTATTTGCTTAAACCCATTAATCCGGATGAACTGGAAAAGGCACTGAAAAAATTTGAGGCAATCCACCTGCAAAAAGAACAACAGTTGCCCGATTTAGCCAGGTTGCTGCACCAGCTTAAGCCCAGTCAAAAGCAACACCGCAACCGGTTTTTGGTGAAAACAGGTACACGACTTATTTCGCTTGCGGTAGAAGAAGTGGCTTACTTTATGGCACACGAGAAACTTGTGTTTGCTGTAAAATGGGATGGCCTAAAGCACATCATGGATTATACGCTGGATGAACTGGAGCAAATGCTGGATGGGCAGCAGTTTTTCAGAGCCAACCGGCAGTTTATTGTACACATCAAAGCGGTACAAAGTATGAGTTCATCAGTAAACGGAAAATTGAAACTGAATCTTTTACCTGCTCCGTTTACTCAGGAAGAAATTTCTGTAAGCAGAGATAAAGCGCAGGATTTTAAAGATTGGCTCAATAACTAAAGAACACCCTATATGGGTCTTTTATTTAAAATTCAATAGCTTCGCAGCAAAATAGAAGTTATGAAATTAGTTACATACCAACAGGGTGAAAAAGCGCAATTGGGCATTTTGATTAACGATGCGATATACAATTTGCATGAGTTAGATGCCACTTTGCCTGATAACATGAAAGATTTTTTATGGGCAGGGGAAGAGACTATGAATAAAGCCAAAGCAATTGATGCCGACTTAAAATCTGGCAATAAAAAAGCTACGGCAATAGCTGTTTCATCCGTAAAATTGTTGGCTCCGGTACCGCAGCCTACTTCTTGTCGTGATGGTTATGCCTTTCGTCAGCATGTGGCAGCAGCGCGCAGAAACCGTAAGGTGCCCATGATTGAGGAGTTTGACCAATATCCTATTTTCTATTTCACCAACCACAATGCCGTGCAAGGGCCGGGAGAGGTAGTGTGTATGCCCGATCATTTTGAAAAACTTGATT
>DATGWX010000053.1:0-2824 GCA_035299275.1 Bacteroidia bacterium | reverse complement strand
GTACAATATCAATATCTCTAAACTCTCTTGCTTTCAAAAAAAAATTTCTAATCACTCCACTAAATATGTAAATAGTGGTCTGCTTGGAAGCGCCGATTAAATTGACCACCTCAGGCCGAGGCAAATTGACCACCTGTTTTGCTGGCGAAGATTTGTATGTTCAGGTTTGTCAGGGTTAACAATTTTGATGTTGTTTACTTTTTCAAATTTAGTTACTTGGGTTTAGTTTTCTGTTGCTCTTTTTTTTCTCATTGACTCACCTTTTAGTTCCAGCCTGTGAGCGTTGTGAACGATCCTGTCCAGTATGGCATCTGCAATAGTTTGTTCTCCAATGATATCATACCATTTGTTTACCGGCACCTGCGATGTAATGATCAAAGCTCCTTTTCCATGCCTGTCTTCTATAAGTTCCATTAATGCAAGCCTGCTTGGTGCATCAAAAGGTTGCAGGCCAAAATCGTCAAGTATCAGTAGTTGCTGGCGCTCTATTTTCGCTATCTCTTTCAGATAGGAGCCATCTGCCTTGCTCATTTTCAGTTTGGTAAACAGTTTGGGAAGGTTGTAATACACGGCCTTGTATCCCATGCCGCAGGCATGGTGTCCAAGTGCAGAGGCAATATAGCTCTTTCCGATACCCGTACTTCCGGTGATCAGTATACATTCTGCTTTGTCTATAAAACTACAGTCGGCAAAACGCATGATCTGGTTTTTATCAATATTGCGGTTCGTACTATAGTTCAGATCTTCAAGAGCTGCTTTGTAACGGAAGCGGGCATTCTTTATTTTTTGTTCAATGGAGCGTCCCTGTCTTTCATCCCATTCGGCGTCTACCAGGTGTGCTGTGATTTCATCGACAGTAAAGTTTTCCCCCGTATTGTCCTCAAGATTGGTTTTAAAAGCCCGGTACATGCCAAAGAGTTTCATCTTTCGCATTTTGTCAAGTGTTGATTCATTCATTGTTTTTGTTTTTATTTATTGATAATAATTTTCTCCGCGGATGTTATCATGGAAGGGCATCTGCAGCTGGTCAGTTTCGTCCGGCGCATCCCTTAGATCCAACTCTCTTTCCAGTATCTTCTGTATGGTTTTGTAATTATAGGCACCATAGCCAAGTGCCCTCTGGCAGGCTTTTATCAGCCGGTCATTGCCCACTTTTTTTGCAAAGCCAAGTATGCCCATGCAGGACTTATACGCCTGTTCTGGGTGTTGCTTCCGGTCCAGCACTTTGAGTACATACAACCTTACATCTTCGTGTATACCTGCTGCCCAGGATGTAAACCGTTCCGGCGTCCACTCGCTTACAAAGCGGTGTGTTGAAGCCATATGATCTTTCTCGGTGGTGTAGCGATAAGCGCTTTTAGTACGCTCATGCAAGGCAATGCGTTCGTAGTTGTAAAAAATCTCAACACTGCTTCTGGAGTATAACAGCTTTACTTTCTTTCCAATAAATCTATAGGGAACGCTATAGTAATGTTTGTCGGCACTAAGTCCAACATGACCATTTTTAGCAACCGTTGCGTATTGATGCTTTTTTAGTTCATACCGTAATTCAGGAAGTGGCATGAGTGTATTTCTTTCCACTTCATCGAACTGCTGCCGCCGACTGTAATTGCGTCCTCTGAGTGGTGCATTGTTATGTTCTTCCAGTGCGGTAAGAATAGCCGCATTGAGGTCTTGCAGCGTAAAATACTCCTGCCTTTTTACTTTTACGTATATACGTGTGTAGATGATCCGTACAGCATTTTCGACCAGTGCTTTATCCCGTGGCCGGTAAGCTCTTGCAGGAAGAATGGCCGTTCCGTAATGTTCTGCAAAGTCAGCAAAAGTCTCATTGAGGGTAGGCTCGTATTTACTGCTTTTGCTGACTGCTGATTTTAAATTATCAGGAACAATAGCAGCGGGCACTCCACCGCAGTAATGCAATGCATTCTCGCAGGCAAAAATAAAATCCTCTTTTTGCTGCGTCATTACAGCTTCGACATACGTCAACTGGCTTGCTCCAAGAATAGCCACAAAAACTTCAACAGGTTTTACTTCACCTGTTTGCTCACAGATGATCTCAAGCTTGTCTCCTGCAAAATCCACATAGAGTTTATCGCCGGCTTTGTGCTCCATGTGCATGGTGGGATTTACCTGCGCTTTCCACTGGGAAAAATAATGTTTGAACTGACTCAGACCCACACCATCAGGATGATGAGTTTTATATTCTTTCCAGAGTAGCTGGCGGGTAACTCCTTTTCTTTTCAGTTCCTTTTCAATGGCTGGAAAAAGACTGAATAATATTTGCAAGCGTTCGTTGAGCGGCCTGTCTTCCGGCTTTACAAACAAATCCTCCAGTTCTTTATCACTGAGTTCATTGATCTCTTCAAAGCTTAATCCGGAGGAAGTAAATTCTTTAATGTACTTCTTAAGTGTGTTGCGGGCTATTCCAGTTTGTGCAGCTATTTGAAGCTTGCTACATCCCTGGTTTTGTAAACGAAGAATCTGTCGGATCTTAATCATGCTGATCGGGTTATTTGCCATTCATGTTGGTTTAAAATCCAACATAAGGCTCCTGACAACATGAACTAAAACCTTCTTATTAAGTGGTCAATTTGCTCCGGCGAAGGGTGGTCAATTTACACCGGCCTGCACTGGTCAGCTTAAACCGGCGCAGGATGGTCAATTTCACCGGCGCTTGCAGGCTTCGTCTTTATTAGTCTCTGTTTTTGTCTGGCTATTGCAGCCGGCTATGACTGCCACGGCAACGATTAAAAAAACCTTTCTCATGTTTGTTTATTTTGGTTTAAAAATGAACTGTCCTGTACGGAGAAAAGTTTAAATG
>DATGWX010000052.1:0-3529 GCA_035299275.1 Bacteroidia bacterium | reverse complement strand
CTTTAGGCGAAAAACAAACCATTGGGTTGAAAATACATAATCAATCCGGTTTAAATCTTCGAATTCAACTCATTGAAGAGTTGCCTTATCAGCTACAGGACAGGGATAATTCAATTTATCTGCAACTACCGTCAGGGAATTGGTTTGAGCACAGTTATGAAATAAAGCCATTAAAAAGAGGAGAGTACGCCTTTGGTGATTCCATTTCATTTATCAGGTCGTTTATAGGCTTGGCCGAAAGAACTATTAGACAAGGAAATTCATTGGTTGTACCTGTTTATCCTTCTATTCTTCAAATGAAACGTTTTGAGTTAAATGCCTCAGGCGTGCATACCAATAGTACAGGTGTGAAAAAGCTCAGACGTATTGGTCACAGCTACGAATTTGAGCAAATTAAAGCATATGTGCCTGGAGATGATTACCGGAGCATTAACTGGAAGGCTACCGGCAGAAAAGGTGATCTGATGGTAAACCAGTACGAAGATGAAAAGGCACAACAGATTTTTAACGTGATTGATAAGAGCAGGGTAATGCGTTTACCTTTTAACGGACTCACTTTATTGGATCATGCCATTAATACCTCTCTTGTACTCTCCAATGTGGCATTAAATAAATCAGACAAAGCCGGATTAATCACTTTTGCTGAAAAAATGGATACACTGTTGCCTGCTCAACGCAACCGTAATCAACTTAAACTTATTTTAGAGGCTTTATACAAGGAAGAGGAAAGCCGTTTAGAGGCAAATTATGAGTTATTGTATCTAACACTCAGAAATACACTTAAAGGAAGGTGTATGCTTATGTTGTACACAAACTTTGAGAATCCTTTTGCCATGCGCAGGGTGTTGCCGGTATTGCGTAAAATTAACCGACAGCATTTACTGGTGGTTGTGTTTTTTGAAAACTCAGAGTTGCAAAAAAGTTTTTTGGATGGGGAGGATGAGTTGGAGAACATTTACCAGCGTATGGTGATGGAGAAGTATTTGTATGAAAAACAACAGATGGTTCAGGAACTGAAACATGTTGGTATTTCAAGTGTATTTACAACACCTGAAGATTTAACCATTAATACTATAAACAAATACCTCGAGCTAAAATCAAGAGGTTTGATTTAACCCGAGGTATTTGTTGACGTTCTTTTCTTTGAAATATCAGTCACGGAGCACAAGTGTTCCGGCTATCCTATCATGTAAACCTTGTTTTTTACTATCCCAGGCTACCATTAAGAATCCAATACAAAGTATCATAGCTGATATAATTTTAGAAAGGTAACGACCCAGGGCGTGCATAAAACTTAAGCGGTTTCCATTTGTGTCTACTACTTTAAGTTTCATGGCTTGCTTTCCCCATGTTCCTTGTTTGGCTGAGCTTTCAAGTCCGGCAAAATAAACTATGCCCACAAATACAGAGATACCAATGATACCCCACATTTTCCCCATCATTTCCATTGCTGCTTCTGGGTTGTCTTGAAAAGCTTCAGGATTCATGAACATTGAGCCAATGCCTAAAAACATAAGTGCAGATTGAAAAATGTAAAGAATTAGTCCATCAATAAGATACGCTACAAAACGTATCCAAAAACCGGCATAATTTTTAGATGATGAAGTTTCAGGTGAGTCAAGAATTTGTTCCATATAAGTTTTGATTAAGTTGAATTTATATGCTAAGCTATAAAAAAAATACAATAAGCCAAATGATTGTGAATTTTTGTACCCTCAATACATCAGGTGAAAGAGCTTCTTCAAAACAGAGAATACCGATTTTTTCTAAGTACCCGGGTTATGCTTACCATAGCCCTGCAAATACAGGCTGTGGTGGTAGGATGGGAAATATACAGCCTAACACACGATCCGCTTTCGTTGGGTTTAATTGGTTTAGCTGAGGCTATACCGGCCATTACTGTTTCTCTTTATGCGGGTCATGTAGCGGACATCTCCAGTAAGCGGAGAATCTTATTGGCAAGTTTGTTTCTGCTGGGTATTTGTTCACTATTGCTTTTGGTAGTCACCTCACCAATTGTTCGTAATGAATGGTCTCCGTTAAATGTGGTGAACAGCATGTACATCATTATTCTGGTGAGTGGTGTGGCCCGTGGTTTTTATGCTCCGGCTGCTTTTTCGTTTCTCCCTCAATTAGTAAAACGTGAGCAACTCACCAAAGCTGCCACCATCAACAGTTCATCGTGGCAAATTGCTGCTATCATAGGTCCAGTGCTGGCCGGTGTGCTGTATGTGTATATTGGCATTACCTATACTTTTTTACTGGTGCTGCTTTTTACACTGCTGGCTTTTTTCTCCATGTGGCAAATTGCTCCCAAGCCCATTATGGACACGGCACAACAAGATGCCATTGGGAAACGTTTGAGCGAGGGCATAAAATTCGTATTCAACAACAAGGTCATTTTGGGGGCATTATCGCTTGATTTGTTTGCGGTATTGTTTGGCGGTGCAGTTGCTTTACTACCCGTATTTGCTGATGAAATTTTACATGCAGGTCCGGAAGGTTTGGGAGTGTTACGTGCCGCCCCGTCTGTGGGTGCTGCATTGACCATGCTGTGGATTTCCGTGCGAAAATCTATGTACAAACCAGGTGTTACTTTGCTGTGGTGCGTAGCCGGTTTTGGTTGCTGCATGCTTGGTTTCGGGCTCTCCGTTAATTTTTACCTCTCCGTTTTTTTTCTGTTTCTAAGCGGAGCTTTTGACAGTGTGAGTGTGGTGGTGCGCTCCAATATTTTGCAACTGCAAACCCCCGACCATATGCGCGGGAGAGTCTCAGCCGTTAATTCAATGTTCATTGGTTCAAGCAATGAGATAGGGGCTTTTGAAAGTGGCTTGGCTGCTCGCTTACTAGGCACTGTTCCTTCGGTAGTGTTTGGTGGTTGCATGACTTTGCTCATTACTTCTTTCACTGCCTGGAAAGGGAAGGAGTTGAAGAAGTTCAGGTACGAGTAATTGTATTCTTCTACGTTTATTTAAAAAGGAATTTACTGACAATCAACCAGCGCCCTGCAGGTGCACATTTTCACTCTTCAGTTGTGTGTTTTTTTTGCGAACTTCGCTTTATGCCTACTTTTCAAGGATCCATCAACAGTAAACTACCTAAAACGGGAACTACTATTTTTGCCGTAATGAGCGCTTTGGCTAATGAACACAAAGCCATTAACCTCGCTCAAGGGTTTCCTGATTTTGCCTGCTCTCCCGAGCTTATTGAACTCATTAACCGATACATGAAAAAGGGCATGAATCAATATGCACCTATGCCGGGTTTGATGAGTTTACGTGAAAAAATAGCCCTTAAGACCGAGGAACTCTATTCAGCAAAATACCATCCAGATACGGAGATTACCATTACACCGGGTGGCACGTGTGCATTGTACGCAGCCATTACAGCCGTGGTAAAAGAAGGGGATGAAGTAATTGTGATTGAACCGGCTTACGATTCGTACATCCCGGCCATTGACCTGAGTGGTGGTAAAACCATTACCTATGAACTGAAGGCACCTGAATACAAAATTGATTGGAACGCATTT
>DATGWX010000051.1:0-4284 GCA_035299275.1 Bacteroidia bacterium | reverse complement strand
ATAACTGACGATGCCCACCGGGAAGACATGGTGGCGCACGTGTATGATGTGACTTACGGAGTAATCAACAACAATACCGATACACTCGTGGTAATTGATGATTCTATTGTTCGCGGCACTACGTTACGTACCAGCATTCTGCGTATATTGGATCGTTTGCACCCCAAGAAAATTGTGATTGTTTCTTCGGCACCTCAAATCCGCTATCCTGATTGTTATGGTATTGACATGTCGAAGTTAAAGGAGTTTGTGGCCTTTCAGGCTATGCTGGCTTTGCTGAAAGAGCGTGGTTTGGAAAGCAAGCTGCAAGAGACTTATTCCAAGTGTAAAGCACAGGAAAACTTACCTAAAGAAGAGCAGCGGAATAATTTGCAGGAATTGTATGCACTGTTTACAGATGACGAGATCAGCAAAAAAGTGGCCGAGATAGTTACACCTGAGGTTTGCCAGGCAGAAGTAGAAGTGATTTATCAATCCATCGAAAACCTTCATGTAGCTTGTCCGCATAACAAAGGAGATTGGTACTTTTCAGGCAACTACCCCACACCGGGAGGGAATAAAGTGGTGAATAAAGCCTTCATTAACTTTATGGAAGGCCGGGGCGGACGGGCTTATTGAAATTCTTTTTGAGGATTCTTTTTTTTGCTTAAATTGCAGATAGCTAATGACTATCTATATGAAGCATTTTATCAAATTGCTGTTTATTCTGTTGTTTTGTGGAACAAACACTGTTTTTGCAGATTTTAATGGAGGTTACATTTCATACCGAGTTTTACCAAATGATTCTGTTGAATTAACTTTAAGTGTTGTTCGGAACTGTAGCGGTCTTCCTTTTAATCCGATTCAAACTGTGTCTCTCAAACAAGGAAGTATATCACAATCAATTTCTTTACCACGTATCAGAATTACAGATGTAACTGCATTGTGTAACCCCTCATTTTCCCGTTGTGCATCAACTAATTCTAATTACTATGGATTTGAGGAAAATGTCTACTCCAAGATTGTGAGCTTAGCTGCTTATTCTTCCAGTGCGCCAATTCAAATTCAATATGCAGAATGCTGTATTCCGGGTAGTGTTTCGAATGTTAATTTGCTTACATCTACTAATTTATATCTTGATGCATCTTTTTATAAAGGTTACACATTAAATGAAGGGCCGGTGTTTAGAAGACCTTTGCCTGCAGTTTTACTTGTAGGTGTTCCCAATTATTACAATGCTGATATACTAAATTCAAATGGTGATTCCATGGTCTATGAATTGTCAGCCCCTAATTATGCCAATGGAACGCCATATACATTTAATTCAAGCTTTAGTATTAACAAACAATTTCAGTATTCAGGAAATGGAGCTGTTTCATTGTCATTTGATCCGGTAAGTCGACAATTATCTACCGGAAGTGCCAAGTATGTTGTTCCAACCAGTCAGCAGCAGGTACTTTTTTCATACACTATCTCCCGTTACAGAAACGGAGTGTTTATTGGAAACACGAAAG
Organism: Bacteroidia bacterium; assembly: GCA_035299275.1. Classification (GTDB taxonomy): domain Bacteria; phylum Bacteroidota; class Bacteroidia; order UKL13-3; family UKL13-3; genus JAGPCK01. The sequence continues at coordinate 2,791 of DATGWX010000051.1, read as the reverse complement.
TGTCACATACCATTTTTATGATTGCCAATTCTTCAGCAAATCAAACTCCGGTGCTAAATTTAAATTCTACGTCATATAAAGTATGTGCCGGAGGGCAGCTGTGTTTAAGCTTATACAGCTCAGATGCAAATAGTAGTGATTCCACTTATGTATTTATGGATAATACAACGGTAAGTGGTGTAAATTTTACAACCAATAATCAAAAGAATGCAACAGGTAATTTTTGTTGGTCACCCAATGCCAGCCATGTTCGAAATGAGCCCTATTATTTTACATTTAGAGTTCGGGATAATTCTTGTCCCAAAACATTAGAAAGTTTCTTAACCATTTCAGTGAAAGTTGACTCAGTGGGTGGTGTTATTCAAGCTAACACCACAGCAGCATATAGTTATTGTACAGGTAAGGTTGATTTTGCAGCCAATGTTCAGCAGGGGCCTGGTAATTACCAGTACCAGTGGTGGGGGCCGGGAGGTTTGAGTGCAAATTCTTCTTCTCATACCTATCAGTACGGCTCACTAGGTTGGCAGCCATATACCATACGTATAAGCTCACCGGGCGCCTGCAATGATTATGTAAAAAATGATTCCGTATTTGTTCCCCAATACACGCCTTTAAAAGTAACTATATTTGATAGGCCTGATACAATTTCATGTAGTAATGCCCCTTTTCTTTTGCAACCAACAGTAAGAGGAGGTATGCCACCGATCAACTTTTATTGGTACAATGCTACAACTTCATCAAATTCCTATACTTTCCATAGCAATACACCTGATACCGTTTACCTCAAAGCCGTTGATGCTTATGGGTGCGTGAGCTACAGCTCCATTTTTGTGCGAATCAGGCAAAATCCGGTTACAACAATTGCCGGTGACAATAAAACTCTTTGTATAAGTCCATTGGGCGCAGAGCTTTTTGGCTCTCCAACGGGTGGGTTTTGGAGTGGCTCTTCTTGCATTAATAATTTTCAGAAACTTTTTGTTCCTCAGTTGTCCTGTATTGGTCAAAATCAAATTATTTACACCTATACAGACACATATGGTTGCATAGGCCGAGATACCGTAGTTTATACAGTAACTGATAAAGTAAAATCTGATGCCGGAACCTATACTTCAGTTTGTGCCACTACAGGTTTTGTACAATTGAATGGCACTCCGGCAGGAGGCACATGGTATGGTGATTCAGTACGGTTGAATAAATTTTATCCATCTCAGTTTAAAGTGGGATTAAATCAATTGATTTATCGTTCACCGCTTTCCTGCTCAGAAGATGATACTACCTATTTGGAAGTATTGTCAGCACCACCGGTAAGTATTCAGGTGCCCGATAGTTTTTGCAGCAATGTGGCTCAGGTAACATTGAATGCCTCCCCAACGGGCGGTTCATGGTTTGGTAACCATATTCTCAATGATAAGTTCAACCCTCAAACTGCAGGTGCAGGTAAACATGAAATTGCGTATTACTATTATTCACCTGCGGGTTGTTTAACCAGTAACTCCAAGTGGATTACAGTTCAGGCGGCCCCAACAGTAAGTGCTGGAACTGATTTAACTGTCTGTAAAAACAGCGGTACAATTAATTTGAATGCCACACCAAGTGGCGGAAACTGGAGCGGACAATTGGTGTCATCAGGTAAGTTTAATTCAGACAGTGCTATTGGCGGCACTTACACTAATGTGTATCAATACAGTTCCGGAGTTTGTAACCTGAGGGACACCATGAAAATCCACATACTGGAAGCAGGTTTTAATGCAGCTGTTGTAAGCGGCAATGCACCACTTACGGTAAACTTCACTAATACTTCGTCAGCTGGTTTTGATTATTACTCATGGGTGTTTGGCGACCCGGGTAGTGGATCAGCCAATATCTCGACACAAATTAACCCATCGCACACATACAATAACCAAGGAGTATATCAGGTAAAATTAACAGCGGGTAACACTGCTGCAGCTTGTACCCATGTAGTAACTAAAAACGCTTACATTGTTGTTGGCCCTAATGGAGTAAATAGTGTGTTTTTATCAGAGGCATTTACCGTTTTTCCTAATCCGGCAAAAGAGGGAAGAGTTACCTTGTTAGTTACTCATGCTGATGTGAGTTTGAGTAGCGATGTACAGTTGTTTGATGTAAGCGGAAAAATGTTAAAAATATATCATCCGGTAATTAATGAGCCACTTGAAATTGACGGATTAAGCCGTGGAGTCTATTTCCTCAAAGCAGTAATTGGTGATGGTACTATACAGGTAAAAAAACTGATAGTACAGTAACTACTATTTACCTACTCGTTTTTTTCCTTCAATAGCTTTGGCGTAGGTCGAATCGAGTTGCAAGGCGTAATCGTAATTGTTGAGTGCTTCCTGTTTTTTCCCTTCTGCTTCGTGGCAGAGTCCCCTCATGTAATACGCCTGAGTATATTCAGGATAAATCATAATGGTTTGGCTGAAGTTCTCAATAGCTTTGAGGTATTTTTTATTGAGAAAATTAATAAAGCCAATGTTGTAGTGCGCACGGTAATCATCTTTATTTACAGAAAGTAATGTGCGGTAATCCTTCACTGCCTCATCAAACTTTCCCTGCTCTTGCAAGTACAACCCACGTGCGTATAGGGCATCAGGATTAAATTCATTGAGTTTTAATGCCGCATTAAAGTACTGTAAGGCCAGTTTGTCTTTTTTAGCAGCGAACAGCAATGCCAATTGCAGGTGTGGTTCAAAGTAACTGTTATCTATTTCTGTGGCCCGTTGAAAACTGATGATAGCATTGGCGGTGTCTCTTACCTCTTTAAAGTTCATGC
>DATGWX010000050.1:0-3062 GCA_035299275.1 Bacteroidia bacterium | reverse complement strand
CCTTACGGCTCAGCCCGCCAGCGTGTAGGCGATTTGTACCGCTGCATTATGGATACGGTTCGTTTGGATAAAGACGGTTACCTGCCCATTAAACCTTTGTTGCAGGAAGTAGATGCCATTGCCAATTATGAAGACATCATTAAAAACGTGGCCAAGCAACACCGCACAGGTATGGATCCTTTGTTTGGTTTTGGAGTGAGCCCCGATGTGCGCAACAGTGAAGTATATGCTGTGTATGCCAGCCAAAGTGGTCTTGGGTTGCCTGACCGTGATTACTACACCAAAGAAGATGAGAAGTCGCAGCAAATTCGTACTGATTATGTAAAACACATCATGCGCATGTTTGAACTCATTGGCTACAATAAAGCAGAAGCCAACTCAGCCGCGTTAAAAATTATGGATTTTGAAACCCGCCTGGCTAAAGTTTCCATGACCCGTGTTGAGCGCAGAGACATCGAAAAACAATACAACAAAAAATCACTGGCCGAGTTGCAAAAACTCACTCCTATGTTCAGTTGGGAAACTTACTTTACTGCCACCGGATTAAAACAAAAAAAGTTCGACAGCGTAATTGTAATGCAGCCTAAATTTATGGAACAGGTGAGCCTGTGCTTTACTGATTTTCCGTTAAGCGCCTGGAAAGCCTACCTTAAATGGAACATCCTTAACACCACTGCCGGCATGCTGAGCAGCGATTTGGAAAAACAAAACTTTGCCTTTTACAGCACCACCCTTAGCGGACAAAAAGAACAGAAGCCCCGCTGGAAACGTGCCATTGGTACCGTTAACGGTTTTATTGGCGAACTGGCCGCACAGGAATATGTGAAAGTAGCTTTTAGTCCTGAGTCAAAACAACGCGTGAACGAGATGGTGAACAACCTGATGGCCGTGTACAAAAAACGTTTGGAAAATGTAGACTGGATGAGTGCTGAAACACGCCAACGTGCTTTGGAAAAACTGGCTACCATGGGCCGCAAACTGGGTTACCCCGATAAGTGGGAAGAGTACAAAGGACTGGAAATTAAAAACGACAGTTATGTAAACAACTTTATGCGCACCAGCGAGTGGCAGTACAACGATAACATCAACAAACTGGGTACTCCTATTGACCGCGCCAAGTGGGGCATGTTGCCGCAAACCGTTAATGCCTATTACACTCCCCTGTTAAACGAGATTGTGTTCCCTGCAGCTATTTTACAACCACCTTTCTTTAATGCCGAAGCAGATGATGCCGTTAACTACGGCAGCATGGGCGCTGTAATAGGTCATGAAATTTCACACGGCTTTGATGATAAAGGCAGCAAGTTTGATGCAAAAGGTAACCTCAACAACTGGTGGACCGCTGAAGACCGTACCAAGTTTGAAGCTAAAACCAAAATACTGGTGAACCAATTCAATAAGTTTAAAGTGGGCGACAGCTTGTATGTAAACGGTGAACTTACCTTAGGTGAAAACATTGCCGACCTGGCAGGACTCTCCGTAGCTTACGAAGCGTACTTACTTTCACTGGAAGGCAAGCCCAAAGAAAACATTGACGGCCTCTCGCCTGAGCAACGCTTTTTTGTAGGCTTTGCACAGGTATGGAAAAACAATGCCCGCCCTGAGTTTACCCGCAACCAGGTAATGACCGACCCGCACTCACCCGGCAAGTTCAGAGTGCTGGGCCCGTTGAGCAACATGCCTGAATTCTACAACGCTTTTGGTGTAAAAGAAGGCGACAAAATGTGGAGACCTGAAACCGACCGCGCTAAAATCTGGTAAGAATTTTCTCTTGGATATAGCAACATTTAAACGCCTCCGAATGGGGGCGTTTTTTTGTTTAAAACCAAATACATTTAGCCTCTGAAATCTGGTTTTCACCGCTCGTTGGGCTCATAACCCAAAGGGTGTAGGATTATTAATTATTTTACATTCTGAAAGAGACAAATGTTATAATGTCCATTTTAAGATATTTTTATTAGTTTTACAGCTTAACATGACTAACCAAAACCCTGAACAAATTGCTAGAGACCACATAGACAAGCAACTGCTTGACTGTGGTTGGCTTATTCAAGATAAGTCAAAAATAAATTTAGCTGCCGGACAGGGTATTGCAGTAAGAGAATATCTTACTGATGTAGGTCCTGCTGACTATGTTTTGTTTGTTGACAAAAAACCTGTTGGCGTAATTGAAGCAAAAAAGAAAGAAGAAGGAATTCATCTGGTTACCGCAGCCGAATCACAATCTGCTGACTATGCTTCTGCTAAACTCAAATACCTGAATAATGACCCACTTCCATTTGTGTATGAAAGCACAGGTGAGATAACAAGGTATACCGACTACCGCGACCCCAAGCCACGCTCTCGACATGTTTTCACTTTTCACAGACCTGAGACTTTTGCGAAGTGGCTGAAAGAGGAAAAAACTTTAAGAGCAAGATTTTTTGACTTGCCACAACTCATTGAAGAAGGTTTAAGGGATTGCCAGATAAATGCCATCACAAAATTGGATACTTCTTTCAAAGAGAACAGACCAAAGGCGTTGATACAAATGGCGACTGGTTCAGGTAAAACCTTTACTGCCATTACTTTCATTTATAGATTATTGAAATTTGCAAAAGCAAAACGGGTTTTGTTTTTAGTGGATACCAAAAACCTGGGAGAACAGGCTGAGCAAGAGTTTATGGCCTTTGTACCAAATGACGATAATCGAAAGTTTACAGAGCTTTATGGGGTAAGCCGATTGAAATCTTCATTCGTTCCGAATAACAGCCATGTTTATATCTCAACGATTCAGCGATTTTATTCAATTCTGAAAGGGGAGGAATTAGACGAATCAGCAGAAGAAACTAACCCCGGAGAAATTAAGTGGGAAAAGCGTGAAGCTATTCCAGTGGCTTACAATGAAAAAGTTCCGATTGAGTTTTTTGATTTCGTAATCATTGATGAATGTCATCGCAGCATTTACAATCTCTGGAAACAGGTGTTAGATTATTTCGACAGCTTTTTAATTGGTTTAACGGCAACGCCTGACAACAGAACCTTTGGTTTCTTCAATCAAAATGTGGTAAGTGAATACACAC
>DATGWX010000049.1:0-10030 GCA_035299275.1 Bacteroidia bacterium | reverse complement strand
CATTGGCGGTATTGTATTGCACTCGGGTAAAATATCTGAGATGGCTACCGGTGAAGGAAAAACACTGGTGTCTACCTTACCTGCTTACCTCAACGCACTGGCCGGACAAGGTGTGCACATTGTAACTGTAAACGATTACCTGGCCCGCAGGGACTGTGAATGGAACGGACCACTGTTTCAGTTTCACGGTATAAGTGTTGATTGTATTGATTACCATCAGCCCAATTCACCACAACGCAGACAAGCGTATTTAGCTGATATCACCTACGGAACAAATAACGAATTCGGTTTCGATTACCTGCGTGATAACATGGCGCGCGATCCCGAAGATTTGGTTCAGCGTAAACATCATTTTGCTATGGTGGATGAGGTGGATTCTGTATTGGTGGATGATGCCCGTACGCCTTTAATTATTTCAGGTCCGGTACCCAAGGGTGATGACCAGATGTTCCATATCCTAAAACCACGTATTGAACGTTTGGTGGATATGCAGAAGCGTTACATCAACACCGCTTTAACCGATGCTAAGAAACTGATTGAATCAGGCAATGATACCGATGGCGGAATGGCCCTGTTGCGAGCTTACCGTGGTTTGCCTAAAAACAAAGCCTTGATTAAATACCTGGGAGAATCAGGTGTGAAAGCCGTTTTGCAAAAGACTGAAAATTTCTACATGCAAGACCAGCAAAAGGAAATGCATAAGGTAGATGCAGATTTGTTTTTTGTAATTGATGAAAAAAATAACTCTATTGAACTAACTGAAAAAGGCATTGAAACCATTACCAGCAACGGTGAGGATCCTGCGTTTTTCATTATGCCCGATGTAGGATCGGAAATAGCCGAAATAGAACGCGCCAACCTGAATGAAGAAGATAAACGCAATCGCAAGGATGAACTGATGCGCGACTTTGCTGTTAAATCAGAACGTATTCATACACTGCAGCAATTACTTAAAGCCTATACCTTATTTGAAGCAGATGTGGAATACATTGTTCAGGATGGTAAGGTGAAGATTGTTGACGAACAAACAGGTCGTATTCTGGATGGCAGACGCTACAGTGACGGATTGCACCAGGCCATTGAAGCCAAAGAAAATGTAAAAGTAGAAGCGGCTACGCAAACTTATGCCACGGTTACTTTACAAAACTTCTTCCGTATGTACCACAAACTTGCCGGTATGACCGGTACAGCGGAAACAGAAGCAGGTGAACTTTGGGAAATATACAAACTGGACGTGGTGGTTATTCCAACCAACCGCAACATCATTCGTAAGGATGAAGACGATAAGATATACAAAACTAAGCGGGAGAAATACAATGCCGTTATTGACGAGATTGTTGCCTTAACAGAAAAAGGTCGCCCCGTATTGGTGGGTACCACTTCGGTGGAAGTGTCAGAGTTGTTAAGTCGTATGTTGAATTTGCGTAAGATTAAACACAATGTATTGAATGCAAAACAACACCAACGTGAAGCTGATATCGTAGCGGAAGCAGGACAAGCCGGAACAGTAACCATAGCCACCAACATGGCTGGTCGTGGTACGGATATTAAACTGGGAGCAGGAGTTAAAGAAGCGGGAGGTTTGGCCATCATCGGTACTGAGCGTCACGAGTCGCGAAGGGTTGACAGGCAGTTGCGAGGTCGTTCAGGTCGTCAGGGTGATCCCGGTTCATCTCAGTTTTTTGTTTCACTGGAAGATGACCTGATGCGTTTGTTTGGTTCGGAGCGTATTTCGAAAGTTATGGACCGTATAGGTTTGCAGGAAGGGGAGGTGATTCAACACTCGCTTATCACCAAAAACATTGAACGCGCACAAAAGAAAGTAGAACAGAACAACTTCGGTATTCGTAAACGTTTGCTGGAATACGATGACGTGATGAATTCACAGCGTGAGGTGATTTACACCAAACGTAGAAACGCCCTGTTCGGAGATAAACTAGCACTTGACATCAACAACATGTTGTATGATTTGTGCGAAGAGTTGGTAACGGAATTTGCTTCCTATGCCGAATTCAAAATGGAGATACTCCGTTTGATGGCTTACGAAATCAAAATGACAGAAGCGGAGTTCAGCAAAGGTAAACCTGAGCAACTTATTCAGCAGTTGTTTGATGAATTACTTGAGCAGTACCACCACAAGAGCAATCATATTGCTGAAATGGCCTTCCCTGTGGTGAAAGAAGTATTTGAAAACCGCGGCAGCCAGATTCAGTTTTTAGGTGTTCCGTTTTCTGACGGGGTGCGCAACCTGCAAATGGGGGTTGACCTCAAAAAAGCGTATGATTCCAAAGGCAAAGAAATCATTCATGCCTTCGAAAAGTTTGTATCTTTAGCACTTATAGATGATGAGTGGAAAGAGCATTTACGTGAGATGGATGATTTGAAACAATCAGTTCAAAATGCAGCATTGGAACAAAAAGACCCGTTGCTTATTTACAAACTGGAGTCATTCAACTTATTCAAATCTCTGTTGTCTCGTGTAAATAAAGATGTGTTGTCCATGTTGTTTAAAGGCTACATCGTTACACAGCAGCCTGATAATTACAAGGAGGCAAAACCATTGCCCAAGCAGGATACCAGCCGTTTGCAAACCAAACGTACGGATGAAATTACCCAGCAGCAAAATCCGGAAGCAGCAGCTCCGCAAAAACCACAACAAATTAAAGGTGTGGTAAAAGTTGGTCGTAATGATCCATGTCCTTGCGGCAGCGGAAAGAAATTTAAACAGTGTCACGGAAAAGAAGAAGGAGTATAGAGCGTAAAAGAAAGAGTTATGGAAATCAATTTAGCAAATCACATTGAGCACACCTTATTAAAGGCTACTGCTACAAAAGAAGATATTATACAATTATGTAAAGAGGCAGAGGATAACGGTTTTCACGGTGTGTGTGTGCCGCCTTATTATGTTCAGGTAGCCAAAAAAACACTAGGGCCTAAGTCTCATGTTAAAGTGGTTACAGTAGTTGGCTTTCCTTTGGGATATTCCACAGTTGGTGCTAAGGTGGAAGAAGTGAAAAAGGCGTTTATTGAAGGAGCTGATGAGATTGATATGGTGATGAATATTGCCGCATACAAATCAGGCGATTCCACCGCGTTTACCAATGATGTTTCCAGTGTGGCCACTGCTTGTCATTTGCAAAATAAAATTGTTAAGGTCATTATTGAAACTGCATACCTGAGCAAGGAAGAGATAGTTGACATTTGCAAGATATGCTCAGAGTGCGGAGTTGATTTCGTTAAAACATCTACAGGTTTTGCACCATCAGGAGCTACTGTTGAAGCAGTAAAACTGATGCGTGAAACCTTACCTGCTAAAATTAAAATTAAGGCAGCCGGAGGAATTAAAGATGCTGCATTTGCACTGGAACTTATACAGGCAGGCGCTGAGCGTATCGGTACCTCAGCAAGTATGGAACTTATAGCCGGAAATGATTCAGTGGCGTAAATATATCGCAGCAACAGCTTTTGTAACCGGAGCCGTTTTTTCAGCCGATGCTCAGGTGGTCAAAACACCGTATAAACATTACTCCAGTGAGATAGTGCGCGACATTCGTCTGGATGCGTTGCTTGATACCATGTATCAACGCAATAATGCCCAACCTGTTATCAAAGGATACCGCATACAATTGTTTACCGGAGCAGAACGTTTAGGTGCTTTGGATACCAAAAGCGATGTGCAAAAGAATTTACCGGGAGCTGAAGTATACATTATCTATCAGCAACCCTATTTTAAGGTACGTGTGGGCGATTTCAGAACTCAGGCGGAGGCACAGCAAATGTATCACCAGTTGTTACCCATTTTTCCCAAGGCCTTTCTGGTGCCTGATGACATTAACCTGCCTCATATTAAATAAAATATTCTTTAGAAATTTCTCGGAGAGATACGTTTCATTTTGATACCTTGTGGCTTGCTGATAACCAAGGGCACCTTCTCTACTTTTACGTTGCTGGTATCTAAACCAAAGGCTTTCTCCTCTGATAAACCCAGGGATTTCAGAATGAAGTAAACCCTTACCACAAAACGCTCCCAAGCCGATTGCTCCAGATCGTAGTTGAAAATTCGGTCAATTACTACAAAACGGAAGTCACCCATTATGTTGTATTTTTTGAGTGAGTCATACCGGCTCATCACGTTTACTTCCTTATTCTCCACCATTTCTTGTATCACCTTGCGCAGGTAAACATTAATGCGTGGCTCTATACGGAAACCTAAACGGAAGTCAATGCGCATCACTTTGTCTTCTACCAGTTCTTCAGCAGAGTACTCCATGGTGTATGGCTCATCAAGAATGTGCACGTGCACAAACCAATACACATCAGCACGTTTGGGTTGTTTGTTGAAAATGGAATAAACTATTTTAGTTTCTATCTCGCTCTTAAAATCAGCACTCGTGAGGTAAACTAAGTTGGTAGAGAATTTCGGGACAGTTTCATCTTCGCACAAATCGCTCAACATGGGCAGGTACTTATCAATGGGCTCAAATTCTGTAAACTTGTTTTTGATTTTACGGGCTTTCCACCACACCCACATCACAAATATTAAAACTGAGCTTATTAAAATAGTTACCCAGCCGCCATGAGAAAACTTAATAATATTGGCCACAAAGAATGAACCTTCAATGGCAAAAAACAAAATGAAGAACAGCCAAATGATTACATACCCAACTTTATGCTTTTTGAGGTAATAGGTAAGCAATATGGTGGTCATCATCATGGTTAATGTGATAGCCAAACCATAGGCGGCTTCCATGTTAGCCGATTCTCTGAAGAATAATACCACACCAATACAACCCGCATACAGAATCCAGTTAAGCGAAGGAACATACAGTTGTCCTTTCATATTGGAGGGGTAGTCAATTTCAATCTTTGGCCAAAAGTTAAGTCGTATAGCTTCACTGATAAGTGTGAAAGAGCCACTGATTAATGCCTGGCTGGCAATAATGGCCGCCATGGTTGCTATGATAATACCCGGAATGAGAAACCAGGATGGGAGTATGTAATAGAAGGGATTCAGGTCTCCCAGTTCTGTTCCTATTTTAGTTGTAAGCCATGCTCCCTGTCCAAAGTAGTTTAGTAATAATGCTACTTTTACAAATATCCAGCTTACACGTATGTTACTTCTTCCGCAGTGTCCTAAATCAGAGTATAGTGCCTCAGCTCCCGTAGTACATAGAAAAACGGCTCCTAACAACCAAAAGCCACCCGGGTATTCTACCAGCAAATGGTAAGCGTAAAACGGGTTGATGGCTCTTAAAACATCGGGGTGTTGTACTACTTGTGCAAAACCAAATCCGCCCAACATAATGAACCACAACATCATCATGGGGCCAAACGCTACCCCAACTACCTTGGTGCCGAACTGCTGAAAAATAAATAGCCCCGTTATAATTATTATGACAATAGGTACAACAGGAATATCAGGTTGAATGATTCGTAAACCTTCAACTGCTGAGGTTACAGAAATTGGAGGAGTGATAATGCCATCTGCCAGTAAAGCGCTACCGCCTATTATGGCCGGAATCATTAACCATTTAGCCCTTCTTCTTACTAAAGCAAACAAAGAGAAAATTCCACCTTCACCTTTGTTATCAGCATTGAGTGTGAGGAGAACGTATTTGAATGTAGTTTGAATGGTAAGGGTCCAAAACACACAGGATATAGCTCCGAATATCAGATCTTCGCTGATAATCTTCTTATCCATTATTGCCCTCATTACGTATAGCGGAGATGTACCTATATCTCCAAACACAATACCAAGGGTAATGAGAAAACCTGCTACCGTAAATTTGGATAGCGTGTTGCGGGTGGGATGAGTGCTCAAGGCAATATTGTTTATATCAGGTTCACCAAAAAGTCAGGCGCAATTCCTATGGCTAATGAAAGCAGTGCCGTTAAAATTAAAACCAGATTATACGCCCAGTTCAATTCAATTTTTTCAGCCTGTTCATTTTTGGTAAACACTGAATTGATGACGCGAAGGTAATAATATGCACCAATTAAAGAATTAATTACAGCGATTAAAACCAACCATCCGTACCCGCTTTTCATGGCTGTAACGAAAAGGAAATATTTAGCAAAGAAACCTGCCAGCGGAGGAATACCTGCCAGTGAAAGGAAGGCAATTGTAGTGGCTATACCCAACAATGGATTTTTGCGTGCCATACCATGAAGTGACTCAATACTATCCGTACCTGTAACTTCTTTAATGGCAATGAGCACAGCAAAGGCACAAATGGTAGAAACGGAATACACCGCGGTGTAAAACAACAAGGCACTATCTGATTGATCCTGCATGGCCAGTACCGCCAGAATAAGGTAACCGGCATGGGAGATACTGGAATAGGCTAATAATCTCTTGATTCCTTTTTGATAAAGGGCGGTAATGTTTCCAACAAATAAGGTAAGCACTGCTGCAATGCTTAATAGCGGTACCCATAATCCTGACAGGTCAGCGAAACAATAAGAAAACAAACGGTAGAAGGCAGCAAAGCCTGCGGTTTTTACCACCGTAGCCATAAAACCTGTAATCAATGTTGGCGCACCTTCATACACATCAGGAGCCCAGAAGTGAAAAGGAACAGCAGCTACTTTAAACAGGAAACCAACCATCAGCATCAGAATACCTACTGCTACCATAGAATTATTGGCAGACGAAGGATTGTTGCTCAAAAATGTTTTAATGCCTTCTAGATGAAAAGAACCCGTTGCTCCGAATAAGAGTGCTATACCAAAAAGTAAAAATCCGCTGGCAAAAGATCCCATCAGAAAATACTTCATGGCCGATTCGTTCGACTTGGTGTCGGCACGGTTGCTACCGGCCAGAATGTACAACGGGATAGATAAAATCTCAATGCCTAAAAACAACATGGTGAGGTTGCTGTAACTGGTCATCAGCATGCCGCCTACCAACGTGAATATGATAAGACCGTAAATATCGGCAATCATGTTTTGTGCTACGTTGCGGTAATGGTGGCTGCACAGCAGCATAATAAGCAGGGTAGAGGTAAGCAGAATTCCGTTAAATGCCAGCGCATAGTTATCAAACTTCACCATTTGGTTAAAGTAAGAATAACTGGTGTTCCAGTCCATGAAATTGAGAACCAGAGTAGCCATAAGTCCGGCCACGGCAAGCCATAAGGTTTTGCCTTTCCAGTTGAATACACCTCCGAATAAGGTAGCTATTCCAACTAAAGATATTACGATGAGTGCGGTCATTCTTTTATTATCTCAAATACGTGGTATATGAATTCATTTGTTCCAACAGGTGGTTTACAGCAGGTGCTGAAATATCGAGCAATGGTTTAGGATAAACGCCAATGGCTATTACCAATATCACTATCGGAACCAGTACTAATTTTTCCTGTAAGGTTACTTCTGCAAAGTCTGCTGTGGCGGTTTGTACATCACCCAACATGGTGTGCTGGTACATTTTAAGCATGTATACGGCCCCCAGTATAATGGTGGTTCCGGCTGCTGCGGCATACCAGGCATTAAATTGATACACGCCAGATAATAACAGAAACTCACCTACAAACCCGTTGGTTAAAGGTAAAGCAACAGAACCCAGCAGTATAATCATGAACAAGGTAGCGAATACCGGTGCTTTAGAACGAATGCCTCCGAGGTGTTCAATTTCGCGGGTGCCGGAGCGTTTGTAAATGATGTCGGCAATAAAGAATAAACCTACTACATTGATACCGTGACTCAGCATTTGTATCAAACTGCCTTGCAATCCATGTACGTTGGCCGCCATAATACCTGCCGCAATTAAACCCACGTGGCTCATGGAAGAAAAAGCGAAAAGTGTTTTGATGTCTTTTTGGTTAATGGCAATCCAGGCTCCGTAAATAATACCTATCACACACAAGCCTATTACTGCGTTGTCCCAATGATCTGCTGCTTCAGGCAACACAGGTAGTATCCAGCGAATCATGGAATACAAACCCATCTTAAGCATAATGCCTGAAAGTAACATGGTGCCGGGTGTAGGTGACTCGGTATAGGTGGCAGGTTGCCAGCTGTGGAAAGGGAACACAGGAATTTTAATGGCAAAGGCAATAAAGATGAGCCAGAATACCCACTTCTGTGTTTCAGCAGGTAAGTTCAAGGCATAGAATGCATCAATATCAAACGACTTACTTTCGGTTTGTGTGTACAGGTAAATCAATCCGGCCAGCATAAATAAACTACCGGCTAAGGTGTACAGAAAAAACTTAACGGTAACCTTGCGGTTGCTGCCCCACAGTAATAAAATAAAGTACACGGGGATAAGTGCCAGCTCCCAAAAGATGTAATACAGGAAACCATCTAAAGATGTAAATACTCCGATAAGTGCTGATTGCATAATGAGCATCAACGCATACAGGGCATTGCTTTTATCATAGCGATTAAGGCCCGAAGAAAGAATAATAAACGGAAGAAGCAGGTTGGTAAGTAACACCATGATGATGCTGATACCGTCAATGCCTACTTTAAAATGTATGCCCAGCGATTGTACCCAGGGCCAGTCAACCAGAAACTGTGTTTCAGCAGTTGATTGGAAAGAGAAAAACAGGAAAGCTGTAGCAACCAGTTGAACCAATGAACTTACCAGTGCCAGTTTACGTGCTGATTCTTCACCGGAAAGAAACAGGAGTAATCCTGTAATCAAAGGCCATGCTATAAGAAATAATGTTATCATGCTTCGCTAATTCGTCAGTTAAAAAACTTGTAAAAACAATGCTGCAATAATGCTGATGACCATAATGAATATGTAAAAACCGGTAGCACCTGTTTGCAACAAACGCAGGTTTTGAGCAACGCCCATAGCCAGTTGTCCCAATCCGTTTACTATGCCGTCAACAACTTTTACTTCAACAAAACGGTATAAAAATCCGGATATAGCCGACATAGGTTGTACAATAAACTTATCATACAGTTCATCTATGTAGTATTTGTGGTAAAGTACTTTGGCGTATCCTTTTATGTCTATTTCATTTTGTTCAGGCAATACGCCTTTGGTAACGTAAAGTGATTTGGCATACAGTATCATTCCAACTGCCAAGGCTACTGCGACTGCCATCAAAATATACTCTGTGGTATGACTTAAGTGAGCCGCTTCTGCTGATAAACTGATACCGAAAACAGGCGAGAGATATTCTTTGAGCCAGTGTGAACCACCCAATACTTCAGGTACTCCCATAAACCCACCCACGATGGATAAACCTGCCAATACCATCAACGGTATAGTCATGCTTGCTGGTGATTCATGCAGGTGTTCCAGTTGGTGACGTGAGCCTCTGAACTCTCCGAAAAAAGTAAGGAACAACAAACGGAACATATAGAAAGCAGTAACCATAGAGGCAATGGCCCCCAGAGCCCAGATAAATGGACTGCGGCCAAAGGCAAACGCTAAAATTTCGTCTTTGGAAAAGAAACCGGCCAACGGTGGAATACCGGCAATGGCAATGGTACCAATGAGGAATGTTTTGTACGTGGTTGGAATCTTGTCTTTCAGTCCGCCCATAAAACGAATGTCTTGCTCACCACCCATGGCGTGAATTACACTACCTGCCCCAAGAAATAACAAGGCTTTGAAAAATGCGTGTGTGGTTACGTGGAAAAAAGCAGTGGTGTAAGCACCTAAGCCTAATGCAATAAACATAAAGCCCAGCTGACTAACTGTAGAGTAGGCCAACACTTTTTTGATGTCGTTTTGTTTTAAACCTATAGTAGCGGCAAATATGGCGGTAAGCAAACCTACTACCAGAATAATATTTTGTGTAAACGGAGCTGCACTGAACAGCGGATTGGAACGGGCAATTAGGTAAATACCTGCTGTAACCATGGTTGCTGCGTGTATCAGTGCTGATACAGGTGTTGGTCCGGCCATGGCATCAGGTAACCAGGTGTACAATGGCAACTGAGCACTTTTACCAATGGCGCCAATAAACAACAATACCGTAATGGCAATCATCATGCTGCTATCGGTAGAGTAGGCTTTGGAAGCTTCAAAAACTTCGCTGAAAGTTAATGTGCCGAATGTTTTGGC
>DATGWX010000048.1:0-2752 GCA_035299275.1 Bacteroidia bacterium | reverse complement strand
ATTTTTTCTGAGTGGCTACTTAGGCAACGACAAATTTTACTCCAAAGAAAAAGCCACCGGGTACAAAAGTGAAGCAGGAATACGCTGGGGAAATGCTACAATAAGTGCCCGGTGGAATCACGTGCATAAAAGTGATTTATTTGCCAATACCTCTTTAATATACAGCCGATATCGTTTCAACGTATTTGCTGAAGAAGATATGGGAAATGACGTATTTACCCTGGACTACCTATCAGGCATAAAAGACATTACCCTTAAACATGATTACGACTGGTATGCATCTCCCAAGCATCAGGTAAAAGCAGGTATAATGGCCACCTACCATACTTTTACACCCAGAGCTGTACAAATGAAAGAAAATACGATTACCGGTATAAATGAAAACAGCAAAGAAGAACAGACAGCATTTGAAACCGGGCTTTACATGGAAGACACCTGGTCTGTAACACAACGACTGAAATTCAATGGCGGCTTCAGATTATCATCCTTTATTACACAAGGTACAACATACATAAGACCTGAGCCACGCATTTCCGGTGCATATATGCTTTCTGACAAAACAGCGATAAAGGCGTCTTATGCTACCATGAACCAATACATTCACTTGCTTACCAATACCGGTATTGGTTTACCTACTGATTTATGGGTACCCACCACCACCAATGTATTACCACAACAATCCAATCAAATAGCTGCGGGTGTAACACGTGATTTCGAGAAAAATTATTTCATTTCTATTGAGGGTTACTACAAAACAATGGATAACATTATAGGATACAAGGATGGAGCCTCTTTTCTGGATTTTGAAAGCATTGACAGCGACCCCGATAATAAACAGGAGAATGCCTGGGAAAAAAATGTGACACAAGGGCAAGGCTGGAGTTACGGAATGGAGTTTTTGTTGCAAAAGAAAAGCGGAAAATTTTCGGGCTGGATTGGTTACACCTTGTCATGGTCTCAGTTGCAATTCGATGATTTGAACAACGGTAAAAAGTTTTTTGCACGTTACGACCGCAGACATGACATTTCACTTGTAGGTATATACAAATTCAGTGAGCGGTTTAAGCTGGCTGCTACATGGGTGTATGGTTCAGGCAATGCAGTTACACTCCCGCTTTCAAGCTACAGTTTAAATCCCCATACCATTTTGGGAGGTTTATTCTCCGGAGGTTCACAGGTAGATGATTACGGAGAGAAAAACGGCTTTCGTATGGCCGCATACCATAGATTGGATTTGGGTTTAAGTTTTACCAAGAAGAAATCATGGGGTGAGCGCAGCTGGGAACTTGGATTTTATAATGCTTACAGCAGAGCAAATCCATTCTATTATTTTAGTGAATATGATGCCGACAATAAACGACATGAGTTAAAACAGGTAAGTCTGTTTCCTGTAATTCCTTACATCACCTATAATTTTAAATTCTGATATGACACAACTGCTTAAGTTATATACTTGTTGCCTGCTGTTACTGCTGTTTACTTCATCTTGTGAAAAAGAGGCCAATATAGACATCCCTAAACAACCACGTAAGTTGGTAGTAACCTCTTTTATCTCACCCCAGGACAGTCAACTTACAGTATCAGTTACACTCTCTACCCCACTGTTTGAAACTGATCCGGATAATAACGCTTTTGATTATGTAACAGATGCTACTGTTAGTATGAGCGATGGAATAACTACACAGGCATTCACATACAATGCATCAGCACAGGTATACACCTTACCGGCTTCACAATTACCTGTTGTTGCAGGCAAAACCTATCACCTTAAAATAGCCACACCGGATGGTAAATATGCTGAAGCCCATTGCATCGTACCTGTTCCGGGTAATCAAACGCCTGTACTTAGTGCCCTTGATTCAGCAGAGCTAAGAAGCGGAGCAACAGAATATCGTTTTAAAATAAACTATACCGACCAACCGGGTATTACTAATTTTTACCGACTGGGAGCTCAGGTAAAAACAGTAAACGGACAAATCTTTAACGCTGTTGCAGGTAATGACCCTACAAATATCTTACAAGGTAGCGTGCTGGACGATGACACTAAACAATCAGGGGCAGAAATCATTCACCGTTTTACCCATGAATTTTACGATTACTTATCTTCGCCTGATTCATTACACATCGACTTATTAATTACCGATGAGCCCTATTACCGTTTTCACAGCACCTTATTAAGTCATTTGCAGGCTAAAAATAACCCATTTGCAGAGCCGGTGCTCATATATACCAATATTAACGGAGGACTGGGTTGTTTTGCCGCATATATTCGTAAAACCAGCGCCATTGACATACCTTAAACAAATACGTCTGATTCCTGTAAATTAAGGCTTTTCCTGTACTACTCACCAAAACATCAAGTAGTTCGATTATCCGGCTATTGCGATAATCTATGATATATGTAACTTATACGGTAACTTATATAAGGGTTTCAAAGTAGTATTAGCGCTCCTTTGCATGGTGAATTTTTGTTCACCTTAATACTATTCAAATGAAACATAAATTACTTTTTACATCAGCTTTTGCTGCTTTGCTCTCTATCCCGCAACTTGTCTTAGCGCAGGCACCTGTTTTAGGCAGCACTACTGACTACGTCTTATTCAGTTCTGCTGGTGCAGTGGGAAATACCGCCATATCTCATGTTACCGGAAATATCGGTACCAATGCAGGTGCAATTTCTTCTTTCGGAAATGTGGATGGTGTTTTAAATGCTGCCAACGGATCAACAGCAATGGCACTTACTGATTTGTCT
>DATGWX010000047.1:0-2475 GCA_035299275.1 Bacteroidia bacterium | reverse complement strand
CTTTCTGATACCATTGGCGTTGCCAACAAAGAATCCATTGCCTATATGTTCAGCAATATGATACAGGCATTTCCGCAGGTGGAGTTTGGTGCGCATTTGCATACCCAACCGCACAACTGGCAAGAGAAAATTGATGCTGCCTATAAAAACGGTTGCCGCAGGTATGACGGAGCTATTAAAGGTTTTGGAGGTTGCCCTATGGCAGCCGATGAGCTTACGGGCAATATGCCTACGGAAAATATTATCGCTTACATGGAACAAGCAGGTGAGCAATTGCCTTTGAATACGGCTGTTTTTAATGAAGCCATGGCCATGTCATCGCAGGTGTTTGTTTGATGTTCGGAAGGTTGGCAGGGATGCCAACCTTGGACAGAGGTGAAAACAAAATACCGTGTAGCATAAAAAAATCCCGACCATCTGGCCGGGATTTTTTTATGTAAGAGTGTTTCGGATTAACGAATCACGAGTTTGTTAATGGAAGTGCGCCCTTCGTTTACCACACGAACTAAGTAAATGCCTTTGTTCAGGGAAGAAGTGTTGCAGGTAATGGCTTTTTCAGTTGAAGTGGTTTGGAATATTTCTTTTCCTGAAAGGTCGGTCAACTGAACCAATGTGTTGCTACCGGCAGCAGGCAACTCAACGGTGAATTGTTTATCGGCCGGGTTAGGATAAAGACTGATCCAGGTTTGGTTCAGCACATCATCAATAGAAGTAAGTGAAATGCTTACTGATTTGGTCGCAATATCACTACCTGCAGCATTAGATACCTGCAAGGTTACGGTATACGTATGTACACCCAAAAATTTCACATCAACAGAGGCTGAAGAGGTAGTGGTGCCGTTCATGTACTGGTGATCGTTGGGGCTAACATCCCAAATACGGGTAGTAGGAGTGTTGGTACTTTGGTCGGTAAAAGTCATTACGTCATTTACTTTTCCGGCAGTGGCTCCACCACCAATTGCAGCTACAGGAGCAGTGCCTGAAGTGGGAAGTGTAATTACACGAATAAGGTTGTTACCAAAATCGCCTACATAAAGTTTGTTAGATCCGCCATCATAATACAAAGAGTGCGGGTCTTTGAAACGGGCAGCTGTACCCACGTCATCGGTTGTTCCGGTGGCACCGTTTTTATCTCCGGCAAAGGTAGAAACCTGTCCACCTGAAATTTTACGGATGTAACCACCTGCTTGTTGTCCTTCGCATACATATACTGCTCCGTCATTGGCTACAGCTACATCTAAAGGAAATTTAAACTGTGCTGAAGCAGCAGCTCCATCCGTGTTACCAAAACTTCCGTCACCGGCTAAGGTAGATACCGTATTGGTAGCCAAATCTATTACGCGGATACGCATGTTGGTTTGATCTGCGATGTAGAGTTTGTTGTTGGCAATAGCTAATCCGGCAGGTCCGTTAAACTTTGCAGAAGCCACAGCACCGTCAGCAAAATCAGCAGCTCCGGTTCCGGCATAGTTGGTAACAGCTCCGGTGGTTACGTTGATTTTTTTAATCTTGTTGTTTTCGAAATCCGACACATAAAAGGTGTTGTTTCCGTCAAAAACGATATCACAGGGGCGGTTAAAACGGGCAGCAGTACCTGTTCCTTCCACATCACCTGATGTACCCTGAAAGTTGGCATTTGGCGCTGCACCGGCAAAGGTAGAAACGTCTTGAGCGTTACCAATAGTTGTGAATTTTCCTATTTTACGGATAGCATGGTTTTCCTGGTCTACCACATAAATATTTTCTGCATTATCAAACACAATGCCTGTGGTTCCTCTAAAGCGGGATGTTGGGCTGCCGGGATAGTTGTAGTAACCGGAAACACGACTTGGGTCTCCGCCTCTTACATAAACTTTACCATCGCTGTTCTGCAGTACTCTTAAGCGGTTGCCGTAAACTACCGGTGATGCAAAAGTGTTTTCAGATTCTGTAAACCAAAAATTGCCTACGTTGTCAAAAGCCATTCCCCAGGGAGAAAAGGTTGTTGCCTGAGCCTGGTTAGGGTTAGTAGGATCTGTAGTACTGTTAGCTATGCCAATGTACGTTGAAACCGTTTGTGCAGATGCAGAAAATGCACCCACGGCTCCGGATAATAATAAGGTAGTAAAAAGTTTATGCTTCATATAGTTTGTTAATATTTTTATCAAAAATAGAAAAAATTACCTCTTTCACAAATTTACCCAATGGTATTATGCTACTGCCTCACTTTGCAACCAGTTGTTAATATTGTTTTCAATGCGGTTCATAATATCTCCATAATCACCTTTAACAAAGTGTTCTCCTAAGAGTTGCTCGTAAAGTTCAATGTAACGGTCGGTAATGCTGTTAATGATTTCATCGGTCATCTCCGGAATTAGTTGTCCTTTTTGCCCCTGAAAACCATTTTCAATAAGCCATTGTCTTACAAATTCTTTGGACAGCTGTTTTTGTGCTTCACCTTTCTTTTGCCTTTCCTCATAGCCTTCTTTGTAAAAA
>DATGWX010000046.1:0-4781 GCA_035299275.1 Bacteroidia bacterium | reverse complement strand
ACTTTTGCCTGAGGACGGAAAGCGGGGTTGAGGTTTAAACGTGTATGAACAAAGTTCATGTTATACAGCGTAAGGTCATTTTGCGCTGTTGCACCAAGTGATAATAACACTAAGGTGACAAGGTATAGGTATGATTTGATTGATTTCATGATGTAATTTTTTAGTTGGTTAGTTACTCGCTGTCTTCTTTAAGGTCAACATTTAATTTGGCCCGCATAGCGAGTTTTACATCAAGAGTGTAATCGGAGTATATTCTTACGTCAACGCCTGTAGGAGCTGATTCCAATCGTGCACTCACAGCTAAGAAGCGGCACAGTGTAGTAATTCTCTTCCACCTGATTTGGTTGAGGGAGTTATCTGTTGTTGATGAAGTGGGAGCTATAACTTTACCATTTCCATCAATGCTGGCAGCTCTGGCTACTTTAGTTTGATTGGGAGAAATCAGTGAGTCGATTTTGTTTTTAAACTGATCGAGGAAGTAAATCTGGGTATTTACATCCATAGGGAAACCGTTGTTAATAAATGTACGGATGGTAACCTGTTCTACATCCAGGTCGCTGGTATCTTTAAACTCGAAATCAAATTCTTTTTCCAACGCAAAATTATTGGCTGTACCATACAGTGGTAACTCAATGCGGGCTGAAATATCCATTCTGCTGGTGTCCAACATAAAGTTTCTGGAGGCAGGTGTGCCGTTGGGGTTGGTGGTAAAGTCAAGTTTGTATATGAGGTACTCAGGGTTACTGTTAATGATTGTTCTGATATTACTGTTGCTGTTGTCAAATATTTTTGATGTCTTAATAATATCTCCCAAGTTTACAGCTCCGTTGATGGTAGTGGGAGTGCTAACTTCACTTCCTGTTACATCAATTGTTCCGGCATTTGGTCCTGCCGGTATGTAAGACTTCATTTGGTTAATGTTGGTTCTTACTGTTACTCCGTAAGAGTTTTTGAATTCAAAAATGGCACGTGGAGCAGCGTGTTGAATGCTACCTGTATACAGGCTGTTTTTAAATAAAGCAAAACGGATTGTATCTGTTTCGGTTGAATTAGTGCTGGTTCCTACATCACCGTGAATTCTTCTGAATTTAGGAGCATTAAAACTAACGGAGTAAGTAACCTTGTCATTGGTTGTAGGCAATGGTCCCGCCCCTTTAGTTAAGGTGGTGGTAATCTGAACAGGAACTCTATTGGTTTGTCCACCGCCATTGGTCATGTCAAATACATAATCTTCTAGGTTAACGGACAGGTTATTGTTTTCGTAATTGTTTGCTGCATTAAGCGTAGCTGTTAACGTTAAAGGTGCAGAACCTTTACGCGCTCCTGTAAAGGAGAACGAAACAGTTGCATCATGTTGAATGGTTGATTTGATGCTGAAGGTTATACTACCTCCTTTAAATTCAATGGTGTCAATTTGAACAGAACCCGCATTGAAGTTAAAGTTTTGGTTGTTCTGAAATGAAGCAGTACCTCCTGTTGGTGCAACGGAAAAAGCGGCTACCGCAACAGGGCTCATAAAACCATCAAACGGGCCGAATACCTGACCTTGAATGGGGTAGGCATCTTCAGCATTTGTAACGGACATTTCATCTGAGTAAATGAGCGTACAGAATTTTTGTCCGTCAACTTCAATTTTACCGTCCTTATCACCTTTGGTAATAATGTCGGCCGCTGTTAATGATGAGTTAACCAACGGGACTGCAATGTCCGGATTCCATCTTACTTCAGCCAGCTTGTCGAAATCATCGGCACAGGCATGAAGTAACAAGACTCCGGCTGCAACAGCCATTGCCTTGGTCATCTGCTTAATCGGTAAGAGTGTATTCATATTAGTTAGTTATTTATTTGATTGGTTAAAATTACTAAAAACAGTTCAAATTTATCTTTATGAGGTAAAATTACTGTTATTAACTGAGTAAAATACTACTAAAATGTGATGAGTGCGGAGTATTTACCTGTCAACTCAGAATAGCATCTTTGAAAGCGCCTCTTCCACAGTACTTACTGCGGGCATACAGGTTTGATCAACACAAACGTATACTTTGAGGTTGTCTTCCGTATTGTTTTTGCCTGCTGTTAGCGGAATCTCACCTTTCAATTCCTCACCGGCAATGGTGTAAATAAAGTGAGGTAAACTCTTTTTAGCCAGTTGTATGGAAGCTGAATGCGCGTCCTTCCCAGTGAGCACCAGTTGGTAATACGGTGCACTCATCCACAGCATCAGATCCAGCCAGTTGGCATAACCGTTAATGTACTGTCCTATTTTAGGTTGTATGGTTTGTATCATCTTTTCTGCCATTTGTCTCTTTGCCGGTTCCCCGAAAAAATAACTGAGTTGATACAAACTTTTAGCCAGCACAGAGTTAGAGGAAGGGGTTACATCATCTGTAATGTCTCTTTTTCGGGTAATCAATTGTTCACCGGTATGGGAATTGAAGAAAAAAAGTTCGCTGTCCTTGTCGTAAAACAGGCTGATGCATTCGTCCATCAATTGTTTGGCCCGGAGCAGGTAGGTTGAGTTGCCGCTTACGGTGTGCAACTGCATAAGGGCCTCTATCAGGTAAGCATAATCTTCAGAAAAGGCATCAACACTTACTTTTCCGGCTTTCCCAATGCGGTACAATTTACCATTAACATAATGATTGGTCATCAGGTAGGCTGCATTTCGTTCAGCCATATTCAGAAATAACTTATCAGCCGTGGCGCGGTAACAATCCACCAAACCGGTGATGGTAAGTGCGTTCCACGAAGTAACAATTTTATCATCAAGCCCGGGGCGGATGCGTTTTTCTCTGGCAGCTAACAGTTGGGTATGGCAGCGATGAATGGTAGCGGTCAACTCGTCTTTAGTTTTTCCGCTCAGATTTAACAGTTCATGGTCGGGTAGTGTTTTGTAGAGAATATTTAAGCCATGCTCCCAATTCCCCTGTGGTTGAACGTTGTAATACAGGCTGAACAATGGCTCATCTTCACCCAGTAGCTGCTGCAATTCTTCTTTCGACCAGATGTAAAATTTGCCTTCTACCCCTTCGCTGTCAGCATCCAATGCAGAGTAAAATGCTCCGTTACTATCGGTCATTTCACGTGTGAGCCATTCCGCGGTTTGGTAAATTACGTGTTTGAAAAGCGGGTTTTGTTTTTCTTTAAATGCACTGGCATAGAGTGATAGCAGCTGTCCGTTGTCGTACAACATTTTTTCGAAGTGTGGCACTTTCCAGTAATGGTCAGTACTGTAGCGGGCAAATCCGCCACCGCTTTGGTCGTAAATTCCTCCCTCGGCCATTTTGGCGAGTGTGGTGAAAACAGCCTGTTTCACGTCATCGTCTTTCATACGAATGCTGTAATGTAAAAAGAACAGGTGGTTGTTGGGCATAGGGAATTTAGGTGCCCAGTTGTATCCGCCAAATACCCGGTCCAACTTTTCTTTAAAGGTATCAACGTATTGTCTTACCACTTCTGCAGAAATGCTTTGATCATTTGTAGCCACAGGAAGTGCGTCCATACGTTGAATGCTGCCGGTTAATTTTTCGGCAAATTCAATGGCCTCTGTTTTTTTATTTTTATAAAAGTTATCTAATGCAATAAGTGTTTCCACCCAGTTCTCCTTAGGGAAATAAGTGCCTCCATGCAGAGGTTTCCCGTCAGGTAAAACAAACATGTTGAGAGGCCAACCGCCCCGCCCGGTGATTAACTGCACGGCATCCATATAGATTTGGTCCACATCCGGGCGCTCTTCGCGGTCAACTTTTATGCACACAAACCGTTGGTTCATTACATCTGCCACCTCTTCATCTTCAAAACTTTCGTGTTCCATTACGTGGCACCAATGGCAGGCAGAGTAGCCAATGCTCACCAGCACCAGCTTATCTTCCCGTTTAGCTTTATCAAAAGCTTCCTCGCCCCAGGGGAACCAGTTAACGGGGTTGTGGGCGTGTTGTAGCAGGTAAGGGCTGGCCGCATCAATGAGTCGATTGGTGTGTTTGTGTTGCATGTGATGCAAAGGTAGTTTATGTCAGAGAATTGAGGTTCTCAGTAACACATTTTCAAAGACGGAATGACTTGGATAGGCCCGCTGTAGTATTTGTCAAAGTTCTGTCAAAAGGCCGTGTTCTGATAGTTATCATTTTTTTAGCGTGTGCCGCTCACCGACCTTTGACCCTCAAAATTTAGAATTACCACATGAAAAAAGTTTTACTTTCTATGATGAGTGCAGTATTGTTTACTGCAACTTTTGCTCAAACTACCGATACGGTGTATTGCGGAGCAGGGTTTATTAACCGTGTATTCTACAACATGAATAGCGGAACACAGACTCCTGTACTCAACGCAACCTGGCACCTGGCCTTTACTGTTCGTCCCAGTGCTTTTCCCGGAAACCCGATGGGTGGTACGGTAGTGCGCTACAACGGAGGTTCAGGAATAAAAGTTTACCGCGTACCCGGCAAAACTGCTGCTGATTTTAATACCGCTATTGATACCACCGGTATGGCTGCAACATGGAAGAACCTGATTGATCCGGATACCAGCTGGGGTGTAGGAGCGTTTAATGCCAACAAATCCACCACCAATATCTTCAATTTCGGATGGGGTACTTACAACCAAAACAGCAAAGACGTAGTAGGTGATTCTATTTACGTTTTACGTTTGCAGGTGAACGGCCTTTCTAAAAAATTCACCATTGAGAAATTAGTATTTGATTCACTTTGGATGATTCGCTGGGCTGATTTAGACGGTAGCAATCCCGATAGTTTAACCATTAACAAAAAACAGTACACCGGTAA
>DATGWX010000045.1:0-3427 GCA_035299275.1 Bacteroidia bacterium | reverse complement strand
CTACTCATTACCTACTACAAACTTCATCATTTGAATATTGGTGAATTCAAATCTCACAAAGTACTAGCCGAGGTACTTAGGGGATTTGATTTAAACGATTGACTTTTTATGCTTAAAGTTTTAGTTTTGTCTAATGAAGCTTATAAACCTACTAGCCTGCCTGCTTCTATCTGTTTGCGCGCAGGCTGGCCACATGCTTGGCGGACTGATAGAATACAGGACCCTTGCAAATGATTCCGTAGAGGTTACTGTAAAGTTATATCGCGATTGCACCGGGGTAAAACCCGACACCAATAGTATATCGTTTAATGTTTCCACCACTTCACCTTATTGGGGCACATCCTACACGATTCCTTTTGTAAGCCAGTCATCTGTGAGCACACAATGTCCTTCTACTCCGGCCGGATGTGCCGGAACCTCATTGTTAAGGGTTGAACTGTATGTTTACAGGGGCAATATAAGTCTAGCCTCAGCCCCTGCAAATGCCTGTAATTTTTACTTTTACTACGCACAGTGTTGCAGAAATCTAACAACCAATGTAAGCAGTGCAAATACCAATTTCACAACTGAGTATAACAGGTGTACATCTCGTAATTCAAACCATTCAGTAAAAAGGGGGCAAAACCCAGAGTTTATACTGGAGGGCTACAAAACCTATCGACTGTCATTAGCCCTTACAGATTCTGTAGATTCTGACTCCATAAGCTATGAACTGGCTTACCCTGATAAAAGCGTTTTGACACCTGACACATTTAATTCACCTTATACGCCTACTGTACCCTTTTCAGGAAGTGGATTTATGTTTAATCAACAAACAGGTGAATGGCAATTGAGGGCATTTCCCTCACAACTCGTTTCATTCTTCTACAGGGCTACTGAATGGAGAAAAGACAGCACAGGAACATATGTAAAAGTTGGTTCGGTGTATGTAGATAATATGCTGTTCATTACCTCTTCATCTCCTAATAACATCCCACAGATTACCCTTAACGGCAATAATTTAAGTGCCAACGTCAATCGGGTGAATATGTGTGCCGGTAGTTATCAATGCATCACACTTAAAGCAACCGACCCAGATACGACAACTGGTGACACTACTTTCTTTACATTACTTCAGCAAACAGCCCCCTCGGGCTCCTTTATTACAAATAATACAAGTACAATACAAGTTGCTAAAACAGGTACTGCATCCTTTTGCTGGACTCCTTCATTAAATCACGTAAATCAGAAACCTTATATTTTGCAAGTTATGGCAAGGGATAAAAGATGCCCGCAGCAAGGGTTCTCATATTGTAGCATTCAAATTGGCGTGATAGGTCCTGTTGATTCTAGTCGTACCATTACCCATATCAAAAATTATGAATACTCCTTTTCAACACCCGCCCAACCAGGCTATGCAATTGAATGGACGCTGAGCCGCAACCCGAACGGAATATTTGACCCACTAAATACAGTTACTTTTAAAAACAGACAAGCTTTGTTTAACTATGGCAAATCTGGCACATATGTGTGCAGGAGAAAATACTCAACAGAAACCTGCACTAAAATTTTCTTTGACACCATTGTTACTACATGCAGAATTGATGTGGCACTGAATAATGACACCACCATGTGTCAGCGACAGTTGCTTTTCTCGGTTCAGGCCAGCATAAACAAAACCTGGAAAACACTCAGTTGGCTGATGAAAACGTTAACAGACAGTAGTTATACCCAATTGGCCGATACACTGCCACAAATAAACTTATCACTTGCAAAAGGTGGATTCTACACCTATGTGATTAACGTAACGGATTCAACCAACTGTGAATCGGTTGATACCATTAGGATAAACGTGAATCATTTAATAAACAACTTAACTGACACCATGCTTTGTACAGACACTGTAAAAACGATTACACTTAGCAGCTCGGTACAAAGCACATCACCTCATCTATATTACCAATGGTATAAACTAGTTAATTCATCTGCAGTTTTGTTAAGCGGTGACACCCTGCCTTTTCTTGTTAGTAGCAGAAAGACATCGGGAAAAAACACCTATGTCATACGTGTAAACGACCTGATGGGTTGTACATCATTCGACACAGTATCGGTAACACTCAACCCATATCCTTACTATACGTTGCCCGCTAACTATAGTGTATGTGGCGACTCTGTTGCGGTTACTGCCACAATTACCGGCAATGCTCACCCCGTTTATTATTTATGGAACGGCAATGATACCAATGCAACCATTTATGCCAAAACTGCCCGCTGGGTATTTTTACAACTCGAGCATAAAGGATGTATAGTTAAAGACTCAACCTTTATTCAGACCCTTACATTACCAAATGCAGATGCAGGTATTGACAAATATATCTGCGAAAATAGCAGTGTAACCCTCACTCCAGTTACACCTGTAACAGCTGCCAGCTGGTTCAGACTTCCTGATATGTTTCCACTAATGGGAACAGGCGTAAACGCACAGGCCAAACCATCACAAACAACCAACTACCTTTTGCGAGCTTCATCTCTTACAACAAATAACCGCTGTTTTAGTTATGATACAGTTAAAGTATTTACCGGAAATCCGGCTACAATTGGACTCCCGAATATCAGAAGTTATTGCAGCAATGAAGTAAAGTTGTTTCTTAACGGAGCAACACCCGCTAATGGTAACGGAGGTATGGGGTGGTGGCAAATGAATTCACCATGCTTTACTTCAGATACGAACAAGTTTGACATTGCCTGTTCGGGAAGCGGCAGTTTTATTGCTACATATTATTTTAAAACCAACTTGTATAACTGTGTTTCCAGCGACTCACTTCAAATTATTATTGTTCAAAATCCAGCAGCATCTTTTATCAGTTCTGCTGATTCGGGAAGTGTGCCATTGATTATTGGATTTGCAAATACGAGTACTGGCAACCCTACTAGTTTTTTGTGGAATTTTGGAGACCCTGCAAGCGCATCTGCCGATACCTCAACACTTGCCAATCCGCAACACACTTACAACACACCGGGTTTCTATCGTGTAAAACTGTCCGTTACAAAAGTTGATTCAGGCGCCACCTGCAAAGACAGTGTATCAGGCACTCTTTTACAAGCTATAAACACAAAAGTAAGTCTGTTAAATAAGCCTGCGCCCAAGGTGTATCCTGTACCTTTCAGCAACAAAATAAATATTGAAACTGCTGACCCCATAGTTAGTGTTTTGCTTTTTGATTATACTGGCAAAAAAGTAGCAGAACAAAATAACATTAATCACTTAACAGCAGAAATTGATACACCGTTTTTACCAGAAGGATTTTATTTGCTTCAAGTATTTACTGCCGGAAAAGTTCAAACAATAAAGCTTACTAAACGCAACTAAAATGCGAGAATTTCAAAACTATTTGCGCAGGCTAAAAGCACACATCATATTGCTTTTAATGGCTGCTTTACTAACTTT
>DATGWX010000044.1:0-4031 GCA_035299275.1 Bacteroidia bacterium | reverse complement strand
TGTTGCTCATAGCAAACACACTTATACTCGCCATGAGCTTTTTGCTCGACCGTCAGTTGTCGCTTGACCACGAAAATTTTAAAGAAATCAATTACGAACGCATTGAATTAATTCATCCGGATAAACGTGATGATATGATTGCTGATTTGCAAAACCGTACCGGATTGCCCATTCACCGCGTGGAACTTATTCGAGTTGATTTTCTGAAAGACGTAGCGCAGATTAATGCATTCTATTATTCCAAACAGAATGAGTCTACCTCGCGTGGCATGGGTTCAGATGATGATTAGTCAATGAACAAAGCGGCTTATTTTCTCTTCGCATTTTTTTTATTTACACAAGCCAGTGCGCAGGACGCTCGAAAAGATTTGCGTTTGCGTACCGGCATCAAAGCCAATATTGATTTACCCAAAGGCATGAGTGCGGCTGTGCAGTACCAGTACCGGGCCAACAACAATATATCTGCCTTCAGTGGTTCCTATTTTACGGGCACCTGGCAGTTTACATTAGTGAAGAAAAAATTATTTGCCGAGGCTGAGTATCGTTTCAGTACAAACAGAACAAATGACCTGCATCGTTTTGGTGCCGGACTACAGCACAAATGGCAAAAAGGAAAATTTACAGTGAGCAACCGATTAGTATGGCAAAGAAGACAAGCCTACTTCAGTAACGCTTACGAGCCCGGACGTGAACCCTATTCTTTTTTAAGGTACCGTTTGCAGTTGAAATATAAGCTGCAGGAAAATGTGGCGGTTTACAGTTCAGTCGAGCCTTTTTATAAGCTATCTTCTACAGTAGATGAGTTGCGCAGAATTCGCTACACTGCAGGATGTAATGTGCAGTTTAAAAACGGCCATGCAGTGGACGTGTTTTATTTTATTCAACCTGATTATAACAATGCACCAAGAGACATTACCTACAACATCGGATTGATGTATGAGTTGGATTTGGTGAAGAAAAAAAGCAAGAAGGATAAGAAAAAAGAGGACGACTGGTTTTAAAACGTGTACCCTAAACTTATTCCGTAAAGCGGTAGAATTTTATTGCTGATGTGGGTGTCATCTTCATCGGCCAGCAATGGAGTAATGGCTATTCTGAATACGATGCCGCTTTCTGTTGGTTGGTAGCGGTAGCCACAGCGCAGTACATAGTACCTGTTCAGTTCGTATGAACCGGTTGCTGTAGAGGTGCCATTGGTGTTTTTTGTTTTGTCCCGGCTCATGTAAGGCGTTACACCTATTCCGCACTCTACCATGTGCTCATACACACTGCGCATAACCACATTAAATTCTATCGGAAATTTAGGAGCATGGTAAGGGTTGGTTACATTTTTATATTTTGTAGGACTTATTCCGGCCCTTAAAAACAGGTATACCTGTGTGGAGTTATATATTCTGCGTTCATAGTTGAGGGAATAATTTTTGCCGTTACCTATTGCTTCAGCATAAAAAGCATGTTTCACCTTCAGGTGTTGTGCACACGCTACCTTACTCGAAATGATTATCAGGAATAAAAAGAAGAGAAGTTTTTTCAATTAGTCGGTAAGGTATTTAGCAACAATAGGCATTCTTCTGCCCATACCGAAAGCTTTGGGTGACATACGTAAAATGGGAGGTGTTTGGTGACGTTTGTATTCGTTTATATTTACCAAACGGAGTATACGTTTCACAATGGCTTCATCATACCCCATGCGAATAATTTCTCCCGGACTTTTCCTTTTCTCTATGTATTCAAAAAGTATGGGGTCGAGCTGTTCATAATCAGGCAAAGAATCGCTGTCTTTCTGATTGGGTCGCAACTCAGCCGATGGTGGTTTGGTGATAATGTTCTCCGGAATAATTTCTTTGTCGCGGTTGATGTAACGGCACAGTTCAAAAATTTCTGTTTTGTACAAATCGCCTATAACGGAGAGGCCACCACACATATCGCCATATAAGGTTCCGTAACCCACAGCCAATTCGCTTTTGTTTGACGTATTCAACAGGATGTAGCCAAACTTATTGCTCAGCCCCATCAGAATTAATCCGCGGCAACGGGCTTGCATATTTTCTTCTGTCAGGTCAAAAGGTAAATCGCCAAACGCAGGCTGAAGTAATTCTCTGAAAGTATTAAAGGCGCGTTCAATAGGAATAAGCTCATGTGTCACTCCCAGATTTTTGCACAACTCCAGTGAGTCGCTGATGGAGTGGTCTGACGAAAATTGTGAAGGCATTAACACCGCTTTTACATTTTCTTTTCCCAAAGCACGTGCAGCAAGATATACAACCAGTGCCGAGTCTATTCCTCCTGAAAGACCAAGGATAGCTTTAGTAAAGCCCAGTTTTTTGAAGTAATCGCGTATGCCCAGCACCAGCGCATGCTCCAGCTGTTCCATTTTTTGCGGTGCGGTAGTATGGGTGCCTTTGGCTGCACTTATTTCTTCCAGTGTAACAACGGCATAATCTTCTTCAAATGATTTCAGTTGTTCTACTATTTCTCCCTGTGCATTCATGGCAAGGGAACCTCCATCAAAGATTAATTCAGTTTGTGCGCCCACATGGTTTACATACAGCAGCGGTAGCTTGTACTTTTCAGCATTGTTGCGCAGCACCTGTGTACGTGAAGCCAGTTGCGTGTGTGAAAAAGGAGAGGCGGCAATATTAATCATTACATCGGGACGGTGTTTAATCAGCTCATCCATGGGGGTGGTAATGTAAAGCGGATTGTGGTTGATGTTCCATAAATCCTCACAAATGGTGAGGGCAATTTTTTTGCCCGCGCAGGTAATGATGTCAAAGCTACGGTTGGGTTCAAAGTAGCGGTATTCATCAAACACATCGTAAGTGGGCAACAGCGTTTTGTTGCGAATGGCACTTACTTTTCCGTTACTTAAAAACCAGGCAGCATTAAATAAATCTTTTCCCTCTACCTGAGGATTGATGGCCGGTGCGCCTACAATAGCGGCTATGCCGGTGCAATGTTGTGCTATATTTTCAACGGCTTCATTACAAAGACGGATAAAATCATTGAACTCCAGAAAATCGCGTGGAGGATATCCGCAAATGGATAACTCGGCAAACACAATCAAATCGGCCTGGTCATTTTTGGCGCGTTCAATACTGCGGATAATTTTAGAAGTATTCTGTTCAAAATTACCTACGTGGTAATTCAGTTGTGCGAGCGCAATTTTCATTTTTTACTAGAAGTAAATTCCCATTTGCAGGGAAAGGTTAGAGTTGGTGGCATTCATGGTTTTTTCCTTAAGCACATCAAAAATGCCGTTATCAAAACGTAAGCCGGTTGTTAATCTGGAATTTCCTCCGATAGGATATTCTATTCCCGCACCTATAATCATTGAGCCGCGGTAAAAGTTGATGTTGTCATTAAAGTTGAAGCCTTCATTGCCGTTGTTTACATCAACTCCATCTCCTTTTTTAGCTACATTGCCGTCAATATCTGCCTTCGCACGTATGAGAAAAGAATTGCCGTAACCAAACTGTGCCCAATAAGCCAATCTGCCTATTTCCTTGGTGCGGAATTTTAACGTGAGTGGAATTTGAAGGTATTGCAGGTGATACATGTAGCTGATGTTACTAGCCGCATAGGGTATTCCGCCAACCGTTTGAGTAGCCAGTGGTGTTTTTATTTCTCCGCCCATGTAGGCAATTTCCAAACCGGTACCCACATAATATTTTTCTGCCAGTTGAAAGTCGGCTAGCAGCCCGTAGTTAAAAGCAAATTTTGTTTTTCCGGCTGATATAGTATTTGATTCCGCTTTGTTCCAAGAGAGTAAAGGGGCAAATTTTAACCCCAACCACACTTTCTGAGCGCTCACTTCGTTAACCATGCTGAACATTACCATAGCAGCGATGAGCAGCTTTTTTATAACTTTGTTCATTATTACAAAATATGATGGCAAAATACGGGAAATATTCCAAGCCTTTTCAACTAATAATCCTCTTGCTGGCTGCTGCAACTTTTGCAGGTTGTAACGGCTGTGGTAAAAACAAAGCGGTTGTGGCAGATAAGCAGGCTCTTGATGCTGCGGAGAA
>DATGWX010000043.1:0-4548 GCA_035299275.1 Bacteroidia bacterium | reverse complement strand
CATCAATGGCTTCGGTATATGCTTCAATAGCTAATTCATACTTACCTTCTGTACGAAAAGCATCTCCTTTTTGTGTGTACTCCTGGGTATTATTCTCACCAAAGATTTTCCACCATCCTAAAATGATTAAGGCACATACGGCCACTGCTATGTAAATGTACTTCTGTTTGCTCACAATTGACATGTTTTGCAACAAATATAGTGCTTTTGGAGATTTGACGTTCGTGATAGAATGTTCAAAGAACAGAACGTTAAAAACGTTCTTAACAACTAGTCATGCAATGAACGCGGATTGAATATGAGATAGCCGATGTGAAACAAGACACCCAATTGTTTCTTGGGGTCGTCATAATAATTTAAACTGCCGCTTACCGGACCAATAGGACTGTGCCATACTACACCCGCAGAAGCCACCTTAAATGTACTGCTGAAATCCTTACCAAAAGTAGGGCGCTGGGCAGGTGATTCCAGAATGCGATTGAATGGTTGAAATACATATCCCTCCAACCTGAAATCAAATCTATTGCGTATAGATATAATGCTACGCAAACCTCCGGCAACGTAATTATATGCTCTGAAATTGGTAAGCAATAAGGTACGGCTGTCTTGCAAAGGAAAAAATGCCGGGGCACTGATTACACTGGAGGTATAAGTTCTGAAGAACGGCTGGTCAGACACCACACCTTCCAGCATGTATCCCCAGCGGAATAACCTCCGACCAAAGTATTGCTCATGAGAAAATTTTAACATCAGCCATTGATGGTAGAAAGACAGCGAATCAACAAAATTGGATGTACTGCCCGGATTGTGCGTTTCTTTACCTTCAATATACCGGGCAGAAAGCATGGTGGCCCCTCCTTCTGAGGCATACATTTTTCGGTTGAGTGTATTGCTATTGAATGAAATACCAAATGAATTGGCATCAAACTCTGTTACATCAAGAATATCTGTAGATACCAGCGTACTGTAGTTACTGTACAAATCATCATTGTTAATCTCTGCGGCTGAAAATTCAATTTTGAATTTACGCCCCAGAGGGAACCCCACATTCATGCCGTACTTACGGTCAATCTGCTCCACATACGTAGGAATCTTTTTCTCGATATTGATAATATCATTGGTTTTAAAATAGTCCCAGTCATTGATACAAACTTCCGGTTCTATATACACCCGCAACACACTCGGGAAATTAATTCTGGTTTTTAATTGTGCCGACTGGTAAAAACGACCGGAGTAAACATTTAACATAACGTTAAAAGATAATCTGTTCACGTAATTGTACTGAAACCCCACGAACAATTGGTTAATACTTCGTGATGTAAAATTACCACCCAGGTCAATATTCAGGTTACGGTCTTGCTTCACATCCAGGTTAAAATCGTAATTATTGGTAAGCGGATTAAACACAAAACGAGGTGAAGAAACCGCAAAGTTTTCATCTCCGGCCAGTTTGTAATATCCCTTTTTAATGTCTTCCAGTGAGAGGTACTGTTGTTTTCTTTTTTTCTTAAAGATGCGCTGTGCGTAACGGTTTTGGTAAGGTTTCAATCCTCTGATATGAACATTCTCAATACGCACTTCTCCGGTTGTAAAAGTAAAGGCTTGTCGTTTTTGAGCTAATTCAGTGCTGTCTTGGGTACGGTTAAGTTTACGCTTAATTTCTTCTACTTTTTTCATCCCGTATTTATAGCCGATACGAATAAAATCAGCAGCCCTGGAAAATTCTAATGCTGTATAATTACTCAGATTAGGTTCAATATATACCCCGTTGGCAGAATCTATAAGTGTGGAATCTGTTTTGGAAATAAGCAGGTAATACATGGCTTTAGGAAGCAAATGTTCGTCTTTTCCGTAAGGGTATTTGGTGAAATTACTTCCGGAAACATTTACACCGATAATAAAGCCCGGAGCAAATTCACTCTTGGCCACATCAACCGGAAAGTTGTTGTAAATACCTCCATCAAAAAGGTACCTGTTATCTACTTTAATGGGCGATAAAACCAAAGGAACCGACATACTGCTGCGCACTGCTCCAACTAAATCGCCCTTTTCAAACATCACCTTATCCTGCGTGAAAATATCAGCGGCCATACAACGAAAAGGAACCATAAGACTATCAAAATTCCCCTGACACTTTCTGGAAGAATGAGCTAGCCATTCAGCCAAAATCATGTTCAACGGTTCATCGTTCATTAAATTGGGATTAACCACTGTAGCAAAAGAATCAATGGAAACTTTAAGTGAAACCCACGAGGCATTGTCCTGTTTTTTAGTAAAATAGTATTTGTACTTACTGGGCAAAGCTCCTGCGGCCCACTCCTGCATGCTGCCCGATAAAGCAATTTCCTCCATTTGTTTAGGCGTGTAACCCGAAGCATACATAGCCCCCACCAAAGCCCCCATAGACGTGCCCACAATGTAATCAACCGGAATATGGTTTTCCTCCAATGCCTTCAAAACACCTATGTGGGCCAGCCCCTTGGCACCACCTCCGCTTAACACCAAGGCTACTTTTTGGGCTGAAACAAGTTGATACCCCACCACTAAAAAGGTGATTAACAGAATTTTTATACGTACAGACTGTTTTGGCATATGCGTGTTCAAAAATAGGCAAAGCAGCTGATTACTGTAGTATCCGCGCGCCTTTTTCTTTAAAACGTAGAAAAAGAGATGTGAAATGCAGGAGATACGATGTGAACAAAACTGCCACAAATGATGAATATGAATTAAATTGCGCCATGTTTCATTTTTTACTGCGAACCATTCCGCGCCCTATTCTTATTCAGTTCAGTTACCTCTTTAACAAGGTTGCACCTCTACTGCTAAAAGGCAATGCCGTGGAGTGTCCAGTATGTACCAATACGTTCAGTAAATTTTTACCCTACGGTTACAGCGGACGGGCCAA
Organism: Bacteroidia bacterium; assembly: GCA_035299275.1. Lineage (GTDB taxonomy): Bacteria > Bacteroidota > Bacteroidia > UKL13-3 > UKL13-3 > JAGPCK01. The sequence continues at coordinate 1,643 of DATGWX010000043.1, read as the reverse complement.
ACGCACCAATGTACTTTGCCCCAGTTGCCTTAGTTTGGAAAGGCATCGTTTATTGTGGCTGTACCTGAAAAATGAAACTGATTTTTTCACTGCTGAACACGATATGCTGCACATTGCACCTGAGCAGTGCTTTTATGCCCGGTTTCGTGGTATGAAAAACCTGAAATACCTTACCGGAGATCTGGTATCTCCGCTGGCTGATGTAAAGTTTGACCTGCACGATATTCCTTTTGAAGATAACCGCTTTGATGTAATCTTTTGCAACCACGTACTGGAACATGTACAGAATGCCAAGCGGTGCATGCAGGAACTGAACCGTGTGCTGAAACCGGGCGGACTGGCCATTATGCAAGTGCCCATTGATTATGAAAGAGCTACTACCTACGAAGATTTTTCCATAACCGACCCGCGTGAAAGAGAAATCCATTTTTGGCAAAAGGACCACATGCGCCTGTTCGGAATGGATTATGCCAAATGGCTCACGGAAGCCGGCTTTAAAGTAAACCCTGTTCATTATGCCGATAAAGTGGGGGCTGTACTGAGTGAGAAGTACCGTCTGCAAAAAGAAGAAATCTTATTCGTTGCAACCAAATAAACCATGATTATAAACGCTGATGCTAAAACGATTGCCGTTGATTTTGACGGCACTATTGTAGAACATGCTTACCCTAAAATAGGTGACGAAATGCTGTTTGCATTTGCTACACTTAAAGAACTTCAAAAACGCGGACATCGGTTAATCCTTTGGACCTACCGCGAAGGTCATTTACTGAAAGAAGCCGTTGACTTTTGTGAAAGCAACGGAATGAAATTTTATGCGGTAAATGAAAGTTACCCCGGAGAACGCAAGCACCAAACAGAATACCCGCGCAAACTGGAAGCCGATATTTTTATTGATGACCGTAATGTAGGCGGGTTTTTAGGTTGGGACAAGGTATGGCAAGTGCTGCACCCTGAAGGTGGTGAATTTATGCACCGCCTGCAAAATGAACTGGCGCATTACAATTACAAGTCGCAGAAAAGATCCGGCATATTTGACCGCTTGCTGGGAAAAAGGTAAAGCAACCTGCTGCAGGGTTTTATCATCTGCCTTATAAACCGCTTTTTTATGAAAGCAATATTAGCTGCGCTTCTGCTTACACTCCTGCTGTATACAGGCTGCAAAAATGAAGAGCCTGAAATGGCCAACCGCGCAGGACTAGCCCTTTCATTCGATGATTACTTTGTTGACAATTGGAGTTTGTATAAAAATGCTTTCGATAGCCTGAATGTAAAAGTTACTTTTTATGTGTGTTGCTACCACGATATGAATACAGCACAACGCAACCTCCTTAAAGAATTACGTGATGCCGGACATGAAATTGCCTACCACAGTACCAACCACGGCAATTGCAGTGAAATGCTGAAAACCATGTCAATTGACAAATACCTGCAAAATGAAATATACCCCGACCTTAATAAACTACGTGCAGACGGATTCGTAATCAAAAATTTTGCTTACCCCTTCGGGCTTTCGACCTATTCAAGTGATTCAGCCCTGCGCACTTTATTCAGGTCAATGCGTAAAGTAGCACGAATAGACAAAAACCCATATTCATTAACTACCAACCAGGCTTTTTATGAAAAACTGGGGCCAGACAAAG
>DATGWX010000042.1:0-1939 GCA_035299275.1 Bacteroidia bacterium | reverse complement strand
ATTCATATTAAGAACAGCAGTTTGATATGGCAAGATATAGGTGTAACACTGCTGTCCCTTATGGCATCCCTGCTATTTTCTCATTTGGCATTTAAATGGATGGAGAAGCCTTTAATCAGATTTGGTCATAGGTTTAAATATTAATCCTCTGGATTGCTCTTTCTGTCTTGTTCTTCGCTGAGCCAAAGAAATAGTAATAAAGACAAACGAACCAGGTTGTAGCAAAACCAGTTATAGAGTTGTTTTAAAAAATTATTTTCTCTTGAATAAGTTGTCCATTCTACCTTTTCAGCTCCTTCTGCAATTTGTGCATTTACAACTTCTTTAACTTCCTGAGTGAAGGTTGTATCTTTTACCACTACGTTGAGTTCTATGCTACCGAAATCACTCAACTTATTGATATTGTATGAGCCAATTGTACACCATTTATTATCTACCAGCATCAGTTTTCCGTGAAGTACACTTTCTTTCCACTCATAAATTTCAAATTGGTAGCGAAACATCCAATCGTACAAAAAACATGTGGCTTGTTTAACAAATCTCACATCAGATATGCCCGACAAAAGCACCCTAATTTTAACTCCTCTTCTGGCTGCAATTCTCATGGCTTTTCTGGTAGCTCTTGATGGTAAAAAATAACTCGCCACAATCCATACCTCTGTTTCTGCTTCTGCAAATGCCCTGCGGTAAAGACGGGAAATTTCTTTTTTGTTCCTGAACCAATCATTTTGAGCCAGTGCCACCGATACTCCGTTTTCATGATGAACGGGGGTATTGAGCAGGAGTTTACCAGCTACCTTTTGTTTTCTTTTCCAGATAAAGTTACAGATGGAAAACACCTGCTTACTTACCTGACCGTTGATGAATAAAGCATAATCTAACCAAGGTTGTTCCTGAACTGTTCCTTTGTATTTATCTGCGATATTTATTCCTCCGATTAAGCAATCGCCTGTTTCATTTAATACAATTTTATGGTGTAATCTGCGTCCGATTTTCACCCCTCTCAGCGGGGAGAACATTCTGATTGCGATGCCGGCTTGCTGCATATCCGCAATCACCTCATCAGGTAAGCGCGTACCATACCCATCAGCCACCACCATAACCATCACGCCACGTTTTGTTGCTGCTTTTAATGCGTCAATTACCTCCGCTCCTGCTTTATCATAGTCAAAAATGTATGTTTGCAAATGAATAAACACCTTGGCTTCGCCTATGAGGCGCAACAACTCATCAAAAAACGGTTGCCCGCTTAAGAGTAGTTTTACCTGATGCCCGTTATGAAAATGCATAGTCAAAGTTAACTAAAGGAAACTGACTAAAATAAAAATCCCGACCTGTTATGATCGGGATTTATTTTTCTAACTATTTAATTCTTATAAATGAATGCACTCCCCATAAGCTTGTGCAGCAGCTTCCATAATGGCTTCACTCACGGTTGGATGCGGATGAACAGATTTAATAATTTCATGCCCCGTTGTTTCCAGATTACGGGCCACAACCGCTTCAGCAATCATTTCTGTTACGTTGGCTCCTACCATATGGCAACCTAACCATTCGCCATATTTTGCATCAAAGATTACTTTAACAAAACCTTCTTTTGCTCCGGCAGCGCTGGCTTTACCACTGGCTGAAAACGGAAACTTACCCACTTTAATTTCGTAACCCGCTTCTTTAGCTGCTTTTTCAGTATACCCAACGGAGGCTACTTCAGGCAGGCAATACGTGCAACCAGGTATGTTGCCATAGTTAAGCGGCTCAGGATGATGACCTGCAATTTTCTCTACACAAACAATACCCTCAGCACTGGCCACGTGAGCCAAAGCGGGACCTTTTACAATATCGCCTATGGCATAAATACCTTTAACATTGGTTTGGTAAAAATCATCTACCAGTACTTTGTCCTTATCGGTTTTTACTCCAACTTGTTCTAATCCCAGAT
>DATGWX010000041.1:0-2736 GCA_035299275.1 Bacteroidia bacterium | reverse complement strand
TTACTCCATTCTTTGAAAAGGTAATAAGGATTACCGCAGTATCTCCGGCCATCACGTTTGATTTATAGTAACCCTGAATGCCTGTGGGTTTTTGGTTGTATGCAATACCACCGTGCCACTGATCGGGATCTTGATCCGGATTTCCGCTGGCAATGTAGGCAAACCATGAATTGCTTGCATTGGCCACCGTAGTAAGCTTTACGGCATAACTACCGTGGTAGGCATCGGCTACTTTTTCTACGTTAAAAGGTAAACCATCACGCCAAACATCGCGGTTGGATGTACCAGGATAATAACGCGGATTTTCAAACGGTGAAGAGTTCCACGTTTCAAAATTCCCGTTGGGAACCGATTGCTGGGCCTGAACTAAACCCGCAATGCATAAAAAGAATACCAGTATTATTTTTTTCATACGCTGTACAACTGTATTTACCGTGCCGTTGGTGCACGTTTAAATTAAAGGGATGAGCCGGCTCCGAACGTAAAAAATTACAGGGAGAATTAACTCCGTACCCATCTTGCAACAAAGGTATACAGCTGCCTTTTAGTCAATTATGATAATTGTCATAAACTAAACTGAATAACATCAGGAAAAGTAAGAGGTCAAAAAAAGTGTTATAGCAAAGCGCGCATTTAACCTGCTGACTCCACACGCTTTTTAAGCTCCTCGTTCATTTGCATAAAACCGGGACGGGTTTTTGTTTCCAGCATGCGATTAAATAATGGGACAAGTAAGCCGCTGAAATTTTCTCCGTGTACAAACGTGGTGGTTCCGTCACCGTTATCGTGCAACAGAAAATAATGTTCCCCGTCAAACAAGCCTTGTAAGAAAAGTTTTCCTTTCCACCGCAATTCGGAGTGTTCGGTATAAGCCAATACTTGAGGTGTAAATTGCATGCCGGGTAGACTCACTTTTATTTTTTGCCCCACTACGGGTGTTCCTTCCAATGAGTGAACAAATGAGTTCCACTTCGGGTACTCCTTAAATTGTGTGAATACTTGCCACACGTGTTGTGGTGTAGCGTTGATGATAATTTGTGTAGTAATATTTTTAGTTGCCATGTGGTGTTGTTTGAACGGAACAAAGTTGCTGCTTAGCTGCACAACAACGCTTGACATATATCAAGAAAAACAGGGCTGTTTTACAGTTGAAGGTGTTTAGCTCTGATGCGGCTGAAGGTTTCAGGTGTCATGCCCAGCATGGAGGCTATAAACTGCAAAGGCACCTGATTAAACAGTTCTTTGTTCTGTTCAAAAAGCAAGCGGTAGCGCTCCTCAGCACTCATAGAAAGGTGGGTAAACACACGATCTTCTAACGTGATAAAACATTTGGCAATAAAACATTTCTCCAATTGGGGCCACTTGGGAACTAACTGACTGAGGCGATTGTAGTCGTCCTTATAAATGGTATAGAGTTCCGCATCAGTGAGTGCTTGTATGTAAAATCGAGCAGGTTGATTAAAAATCAAGCTACCCAGTTCAGTAATAAAATAACCGGGTGAAGCTATCCATTGCGTAATTTCTTTGTCATCCTTGTAGGCATATATTCGAAACAATCCGCTTTTGATAAAACTTAACTTATCACCGTATTGACCTGTTTTAAGAAAATAATCTCCCTTACTAAGCCGGGCAGTTTTAAACAGTCCGCTTATCACAGCCAGTTCTTCATCTGCCACACCAAAATACTCCTGAATGTATTTTTCCAGCTCAGCCATGTGCAATTTTTTTGATACTGAATAACTGCAACTCTTCCGTACTATCCGGAAAATAAACCGGTCCTTTATGCTCCATACCCAGCTTAGTTAAAAGCTTTACTGATTTTTCATTTTGTGCCAGAGTAATTGCTGCAATTTCTTTCAAACCCAACGTATCAACAGCATAATGCAATGTTGCCGTGGCTGCTTCAAATGCATAACCCAAACCGTTAAACTCCGGCAAAAATGCAAAACCTATATCGGGGTATTCGAGTGTATCGCGGTTAATGATACCACACATGCCTATGTGTAAATTGTCTTCTTTTTTTTCAACCAACCACAAGCCGTACCCATTTACCTCATAACTGAGCATAGGGCCATTTAGTAAATACTGCTCCGCTTGTGTGGTGTTGTGTACATTACGGTCGCCTATGTAGTTGAGCCAGCCTTCGCTGTTGAGCAATTGAATAACAAATGCTGCATCGCTCAACACAAATGGTCGAAGCTGCAAACGTTCTGTTTTGATAATGTAGTTCACTTTGTCAATTGATTATTTATCGAGCGCTTTTAACACTTGCTTTACCTTAGGCAAACTGGAGGGACCAAAGCCGTGCAATGCCAACAACTGTGCCTCGCTACAGGCGCGCAATTTTTTAATAGTGGTAATACCCGCATGCTCTAACGCTCTGCGCGCAGGTGCCCCGAAGGAATTTAAAAAATCTGCTGTTGGTTTGTGTTCCTTTTCACATTTGGGGCAGGTGGGGCAATCACTGCTTTTAATGTAGGTATGTCCTTTGGTACAGGTGCGCTGGTTCTTTTGATTATTTTTTGCTGCGGCTTTGTCGGTATCTTCCTGAACACGGTACTTCACCATGCGTTGAATAAGTTCAACGGGCAAGGGTTGGTTGAAAGGCAACTGCACGGCACCTTTAGAGGTAGCAAATTTTTTCAGCTCTTTTTCAAATACTACTATGGGCGATGAGGTAGGATAAAAACCAATGTGATTTTTATTGGCTGCAAAATACACCAGCACTGTGTGCAG
>DATGWX010000040.1:0-2046 GCA_035299275.1 Bacteroidia bacterium | reverse complement strand
GGTCCTTACCATTTTCCAGATGTATAAGGTAAAACTTGCCCTCATTGTTCAGTTCCATACCTGTTTTGGCTATCTGAAAAGTTTTGTAAATGGAGGTTACCTGATTGGTAATTTGTACAGGTAGGTCGGTTTCTTTTATCGCGTTGTAGGTGCGCAGCCATTGACCTTCGGAGGTATAAAATGTTTCGTAGGTTATTCCATTCTCCACATAAGTGGCTTTGTAAACAATAATCTCCTGCTTTTCCCAGTTGGCTTGCTTAACGGCAGAATAATTCATTTCAAATGACTTTTTCACTGTTTCAGGAACAGCAACAGTTTGTGCATTCGCTTTCCAGGTAATGAGTAATAAGCCCATGGCCATAAGGGTTGTAATCTTTTTCATATGCGTAATAAATTTTCAGGTAAATTAGAAAAAGAAAACCGGTAAGGCAAGCTATTTTATAGTAACCTTTTTAAGAAATTTTTTCTCAAAATACTGGCACATATCTTTTAGCCCGCATTCTTCACATTTAGGATTACGGGCCACACACACGTAACGACCATGTAAAATGAGCCAATGGTGCGCACGTGCAATGTATTCTTCAGGAATGTATTTTACCAGCTGTTTCTCTGTTTCCAGCGGGGTTTTGGCGCGCTGTGTAAGTCCTAAACGGGCAGAGACACGAAACACATGTGTGTCCACCGCCATAGCGGGCATATTGTAAATGACTGAAGCAATTACATTAGCCGTCTTGCGCCCCACTCCTGGTAATTTTACCAACTCTTCTATGGTAGATGGTACTTCGCTGTTAAAGTCACTCACCAGCATTTGTGCCATGCCAATAAGGTGTTTGGTTTTGTTATTGGGGTAACTTACCGTTTTGATATAAGGAAACAGGGTATCAAAATCAGTAGCTGCCAAACTTTGTGGTGTGGGGAAATCTTCAAAAATAGCGGGAGTAACCAGATTAATACGTTTATCTGTACACTGTGCCGAAAGTATCACCGCAATCAGCAACTGAAAAGGATTACCGTAATGCAATTCCGTTTCCGCCTGAGGGTGATTTTTAAGTTGATAAGCTATAAACTGCTCGAAACGTTCTTTACGGGTCATGGTTCGTTAACAAAAGTAGATAGAATTTGTTGTATGCTAAAGCACCAAACAAACCTTCTCCTTTGAAAAGAACTTAATGTACCGTTTTTTCGTTGAGCGAAGCTGAGTATTCCATAATTATACTCAAGCTGGTAGGGTGAGGTTCCATCGGCTTCTCGTCCAAAGCCGTTACCGTTTTAACCATCTTGCGGTATTCTTGCAGAAAAGACTCATCAGAAGTAAGTTGCTCCATAATGCCTCTTTCCTCATTTTCAGAAGTTTCGCGGTAAATAAAACGGATTAAATCGTCAGTTGTGTATACTTTGCGCATAGGCTGTTTTTGAATTTTACAACCTAATAACGCCAGCATATATCGGTTTATTTTACCTCAGCACAATTTCTTTTTCTTCAATCATTTTACGCAGGTTATTCAAAGCATAACGCATGCGCCCCAAAGCTGTATTGATGCTTACTCCGGTAGTATCGGCTATCTCTTTAAAACTCATGTCTCCGTAGTGACGCATTAACAATACCTCACGTTGTTCTTCAGGCAACAGCTTCACCAGTTCACGTACGGTTCTTTCACTTTCCTTGCGCATCATCACATCTTCCCTTGATTCATCTGCCAATTGGATGTAGGATAAAATGTCGTTTCCGGCTGTATCGGTAATTACGGGGGTGCGTTTGGTTTTGCGGAAATGGTCAATGGCCATGTTGCGGGCTATACGCAATACCCAGGGTAAAAACTTACCTTCCTCATTGTACTTGTCGTTTTTAAACGTGTGTACTACTTTAATAAAGGTTTCCTGAAACAAGTCCTCAGCCATGTAGCGGTCGAGCACAATGTGGTAAATGGTGGTGTACACCTTTGATTTGTGACGTTTGATTAAAGTTTCGAGGCAGGCTTCATTTCCCGCAAGATACAAGTCAATCAACTCCTGATCACTAATTTTTGCCCTGTTCATAGGTAGGTA
>DATGWX010000039.1:0-2465 GCA_035299275.1 Bacteroidia bacterium | reverse complement strand
ATTTATACCACGGTTATTCTCTTCTTCGGATTCATCATTTTTGCGGCCTCTTCTTTTGGCGGAACAGTAGCTTTGGGAGTGCTTACTTCATTGGCACTGGTTATCGGTTTGTTCACCAATCTGTTCCTGCTGCCCAGTCTGTTGCTTTCTTTAGAAAAAGCCATCAACGCCAAGAAAGAACTGGGCACTACCCTCATTGATATTGAGGAAGAAGACGAGGACGAAGCATAGGGCAAATCCTGTTTCTGTTTCTACTTTCAATCCGTTAACTTCGCACCCTTTATTTCAGCCTTTTAGCACACATGTCCAAATACAAAGAATACAAAAAACTCGACTTCCCTGCTTTTGAAGAGGAAGTACTAAAGTTTTGGCAAGAACATAAGATTTTTGAAAAGAGCGTAAGCAACCGCGAAGGCAAAGAGTCGTTCGTGTTTTACGAAGGTCCGCCCAGTGCCAATGGTATGCCCGGTATTCACCACGTAATGGCGCGTACGGTAAAAGATATTTTTTGCCGCTACCAAACCCTCAACGGCAAACAGGTAAAGCGCAAAGCCGGTTGGGATACCCACGGGCTGCCCATTGAATTGCAGGTAGAAAAAACATTGGGCATTACCAAAGAAGATATAGGCAAAAAAATATCAGTAGCTGATTACAATGAAGCCTGCCGCAAAGACGTACTCAAGTTCAAAGATGTATGGGACAAACTCACCGACCGCATGGGCTATTGGGTGGATCTGAGCGATCCTTACATTACGTACGACAACAATTACATTGAATCGCTGTGGTGGTTGTTGAAACAACTTTACGATAAAAAGTTGTTGTATAAAGGTTACACCATTCAACCGTATTCTCCGGCAGCAGGTACGGGTTTAAGTTCGCATGAATTAAACCAACAAGGCACTTACCGTGATGTGAAGGATTCTACTGCGGTGGCCATGTTTAAGGTTGAGGATGCTTCAAAGCTAGGTGTAAGTGAAGATGTATATTTTCTGGCATGGACAACCACACCATGGACGCTTCCTTCCAATACGGCTTTAGCGGTTGGAGAGAAGATCACTTATGTGCTTGTTAAAACATTTAACCCATACACATTTCATCCGTGTACGGTTGTTTTGGCTAAAGATTTATTTAATAAATATTTTAAAACAGAACACGCTGAATTATCGCTCAGCGAATACAAGGCCGGAGATAAAAATATTCCATTCGAAGTTATCAAAGAGATAAATGGCAAAGACCTCGCAGGTATTCGCTATGAGCAATTACTTCCTTTTGCTAAGGTAGAAAACGGAGATGCATTTAAAGTTATCGTGGGTGATTTTGTGACCACCGAAGACGGAACAGGCATTGTACATATCGCACCCAGCTTTGGTGCTGATGACTTTCGTGTGGCCAAACAAAACGGTATTGGTGCTTTAACCCTGGTAGATAAAAGAGGTAAATTTTTGCCTGAAGTAAAAGACGGTAAATTTTTATACGGAGAAGAATTTGTAAAAGAGGCTTATCTCAGTGATGCAGAAAAAGCCGTGGAATTAGAGGTGCAAAAAGAGATGTTGAAAGAGGTGATTAAAGACACCTCGAAACTCACGTACCTCAGCGTAGATGAACGCATAATCTTAAAGTTACAGTTAGAAGGCAAACTCTTCAAAAAAGAAAAATACGAACACACGTACCCGCATTGCTGGCGTACCGATAAACCCATTTTGTATTATCCGCTGGAGAGCTGGTTTATTAAAACTACAGCAGCCAAAGACCGTTTAGTTGAACTGAATAAAACCATCAACTGGAAACCTGAACACACGGATACCGGTCGTTTTGGAAATTGGTTGGAAAATCTGGTGGATTGGAACTTATCACGTTCGCGTTACTGGGGAACTCCTTTACCCATTTGGAGAACAGAGGACGGGAGTGAAGAAAAATGTATCGGTTCAACTGAGGAGTTGCAGGCAGAGATAGCGAAAGCAAAAGCAACAGGTTTTGTTCCTGCTGATTTTGAAATGAAGGATTTGCATAAACCCTATGTGGATGATGTAATACTCGTTTCTTCCAAAGGAGAAAAAATGTTTCGCGAACCCGATTTAATAGATGTGTGGTTCGATAGCGGTGCTATGCCTTATGCGCAGTGGCACTGGCCGTTTGAAAACGAAGAAACGTTCCGCAAAAATTTCCCGGCTGATTACATTGCCGAGGGAGTAGACCAAACCCGAGGCTGGTTCTTTACGCTGCATGCTATTTCAGTATTGTTGTTTGACAGTATTGCTTACAAAAATGTTATTGCCAATGGTTTGGTGCTGGATAAAAACGGCAACAAAATGAGTAAGCGTTTGGGCAATGTGGTAGATCCGTTTGAGGCCATTTCCAAATACGGTGCCGATGCCAACCGCTGGTACATGATGAGCAACAGCGACCCGTGGGATAACCTGAAATTCGACATAGAAGGCGTGGCCGAGGTGCAGCGTAAATTCTTC
>DATGWX010000038.1:0-2898 GCA_035299275.1 Bacteroidia bacterium | reverse complement strand
GTGTAACCTGCTTTGATGAAAAATCTAAAAACCTGAGCGGGGTGCTACATGCTGCTTACGGATTAGTTTCTTCAGGAAAACGTGATTTTCATATCACTTTTGTTGGTGACGGAAAAGACAAAAAACAGATAGAACAGAAAGTGCAAGAGCTTAACCTTTCCGCTTTCTGTACTTTCACCGGAGTTTTGGAGGGCGATGCTCTGGCTGAAATTTACCGGCAACACGATGTGCTCATCTCGAACAGTAACTACGAAACTTTTTGTATTGTGCTGGCAGAAGCGATGAGTTGCGGTTTGTGTGTTATAAGTACACCAACAGGCATAGCCACTCAACTTATATCTGCTGAGAACGGCTGGCTCATTAACATGGCCGATAATGATGCATTACAAAAAGCTATGCTGGAAGCTATGACTCACCCGAAACAAACAGATGCCGCAACACAACATGCACTCATCGCCCATCAGTTTAGTTTTGAAGCAGTAGGTAAACAACTGATGAAGCAGTACCAAAAAGTTTTACATCCTTAATTCGTACATTCGCTTTATGGCTTTGCGTATTATAGGAACATTTGCCAACCGCATTTTAACGGCTGTACTCAACTTTGCCATTGTGCTGATTACTGCAAAACTCTTTGGTACAGAAGGGCGAGGAGAAATCAGCCTGCTGGTGTTAAGTGCCACCATTATTCAAATTTTATCAGGTATTGCAGGTGGTGGTGCCCTCACCTTTCTGGCTCCCCGCTATCGCTTCAGCCAGTTGTGGCTTATATCAACACTGTGGTGTATCGTAGTAAATTATTCCATGATGTGGCTGCTACAGAAGTTTCATCTTATACATCCCGGAACAGAAACATTGTTACTGATGTTTGCTTTACCTGCAGCATTATTTAGTAACCAGCAAAGTTTACTGCTGGCCTTTCAACGGGTGCACGCCTATAACCTTGTGAGTGTTTTACAACCTCTTACTTTACTCGTTTATGTTTGGTACTTCGGCACTCAAAATCAGGAGCACTACACACAAGCTATAGCCTTGTATGCTACCGGAGGTTTTTATAGCTTTATGCTGGTGTACTTTATCAGCTTTATTTTTTTACAACGCTTACCTGAATTACCTTCAGCAGGATTTACAGAAATAGGCAAGAAGTTTTTGTTTCACGGTGGCTGGTCGCAGGTAGCCAACTTTGCCCAACTGATGAATTACCGTTTCAGTTATTATTGTTTAGAAGCCATGAAAGGCATAAGTGCATTGGGCCTGTTCTCCACCGGAGTCTCTATTGCTGAGTCTGTGTGGGTATATAGCAAGAGTTTGTCAACGCTGCAATATGCTCGAACGGTAAATGAACAAGACAAGCAAGCATCAGCAGCAATGGCAGTTAGTCTTTTGAAAATAAGTGTTGCAGGTACCGCTGTACTGACCTTAATATTGACTTTACTTCCAGAATCCCTTTATGCCTATTTATTGGGAGAAGATTTTTCCAGCATCAGCAACATTATCGGTTTAATCAGCATCAGCATTCTTTGTTTGAGTGCATATACTATTCTAGCCTCCTATTTTTCAGGAACAGGCAGGCACAACATCAGTTCACAGGCCTCTGTTAGCGGCTTAATTGTAACTATTGCTTGTTGTTTATTATTTATTCCTACATGGGGGGTAATGGGCGCAGCGTGGGCAATGAACGCCTCTCACCTTACCAACTGTATTTTTCTATTCTACCGTTTCAATAAAGAGAATAAAATGAGTTGGAAAGAATGGTTACCTAAAACAACTGACAAGGAAACACTGAAGCAGGTAATGAAAAGAATCTAAATCAGGTGGCTTTGTTGCAACATTCGGGCAACATACTTACCAATAATATCAAATTCCAGATTCACCTTATCTCCCACCCTGAGCTGTTTAAAGTTGGTGTGTTCAAATGTATAAGGAATGATGGCCACTGAGAAAAAGCCTGTACCGGATTCTACAACAGTAAGGCTTACACCATTAATACAAATGGAACCTTTCTCTACGGTAACATGGTGCTTTTCTTTTGGGTCATAATTAAATGAAAAATACCAGCTGCCATTTGTCTCCCGTACCTCTTTGCAGGTACCTGTAGTATCAACATGGCCCTGTACTATATGACCGTCAAAACGGCCATTGGCAGGCATACAACGTTCCATATTTACTTCGTCAGCCAGCTCCAAATCACCCAAATTGGTTTTTAAAAGCGTTTCCTCAATAGCGGTGACAGTGTATGCTGTTCCTGCAATATCTACTACTGTAAGACAAACACCATTGTGCGCCACACTTTGGTCAATTTTTAGTTCATCAGTAAGGTTGCTTGAAAACGTGATATGCAAATTCCCGGATTCTTTCTTTAATGCAATCACCTTTGCTTGCTGCTCTATAATACCTGTAAACATTACCTGATTAATTGAATATTACCTTTTAAAACTCGTTTGGTGATACCCTCTAACCGGTATTCATAAACTTCACAAACGTAAAAATACACTCCGTCAGTTACATCCTTTCCTGAGTTCATCTCTTTACCATACCACAAAATATCTGGGTCATTGGTTTTGAATATGAGCTGCCCCCAACGGTTATAAATCTGCATATTTACTTTTTGAACAAAACGATAAGGGAACGGACCAAAATAATCGTTCAAGTTATCTGCTTTGCCAGGTGTAAACACATTGGGCAATCTGTACTCCGGGCAATTGTCAACACAGGTAGCATAGCTGCGTATGCTTTCGTTATTAAACGAGTCAATTGAAGTTATACGGTAACATCCGGCAACAGATTGTTTGAGAAAATCTCTGAAATCATTGTATGTAGTATCTGTTGCTGAGTTAATTGTTGCCAGTAAAACAAAACCTGTATCCAGAATTGATTTGAAATACACTTTGTATCCTACCA
>DATGWX010000037.1:0-14270 GCA_035299275.1 Bacteroidia bacterium | reverse complement strand
GGGTTAGTGCCACGCTGTAACTCATAATTGCGCCCTGACTAAACCCGAGTAAATGTATTTGTGTTGCACCATACTTTACTTTGGCCGAATCTATAAAACGCAGCAACTGCAAACGGGCCTGCTCGGCTTCTTTTTTATCGTACACCGTTTTACCGGTTGACATATCGAGTTTGTACCAGGCATACGCGCCCTGACCCAATGCCACGGGTGCCTGTACAGAGAGTATTCTGTACCCTGCAGGCAAGTGTGGTGCCAACCCGAATAAATCCTGCTCATTGCTACCAAAGCCGTGCAACAAAATTAACAAAGGTGCATGGTCATTTTTTACCGCAGGTGCTTTGTGCAGGTAGCGTAACCCCGCCAGTTGAAGTGTTTGTGCAGTAGTCATGTGAGCCGATAAGCTGAATAAAAGTAAAACAAGCGAACGAAGCATGTGCTAAAATTTTATGTGAAGGTAGGGCAAAATGATATTTAGTAAATTCTTACGGCATCATAAACCTGTTAGAAATCAGGAAAAAAAATGATTGTTATCATCTTGTTGTTTTTTAGCACCTTACGGTTCCTGTTTCCTTTTTTAAGCTCATACTTTTGTAAAGTAAATAGCTAAAACCAATATGAAAAAAAAATTATTCATCAGCGCGTTGCTCATTTCTCTATTGAATATTGTTCATGCGCAAAATCCTAAATGGATACACTACACTCTGGGAAACTATATTTTTTCTGTTGCCAAAGAAGGCAACTTCATTTGGATGGGAACCGAAGGAGGTTTGGTGAAATTGGATAAAACCACAGGCAAAACCACCTATTACAACGAAGCCAATTCTGGAATACCAGATAACAGAGTTTTCTCTGTAGCCGTAGATGCCAATGGAAACAAGTGGGTGGGTACTGCCAACGGACTGGCAAAATTTAACGGCATTACATGGACAGTTTTCAAAACATCCAATTCTGGTATTGTTGGAAATCAAGTTTGGTGTATATCCATTGATGGCAGCGGAAACAAATGGGTAGGCACGCTTGCGGGTCTTTCAAAATTTGATGGTACCCAATGGACGACTTATACCGTAACCAACTCAGATATCCCGGGTAATACTATCTGGTCAATTGCTATTGACCCCAGCGGGAACAAATGGGTTGGGTCAGACGCAGGCGTTGGAAAATTAAGCGGAACTAGCTGGATAAAATACAATACCTCGAACTCAGGCCTGCCCAATAATTATGTATCCTGCGTTGCAACAGGCACTGATGGAACAGTATGGATGGGTACTGGAGGAGGTGGTGTTGCGAAATTTGACGGAACCAACTGGACAACCTATAACACATCAAACTCCGGGCTATCAAGTGATGCAGTCAGGCACATCGCTATTGATGCAAACAACATCAAGTGGTTTGCAACCACCATTCAGGGAAGTGTGGAAACAGGGGGCCTTGCGAAATTTGACGGTACTACCTGGACAACGTACAATCTTTCGAACTCAAACATTCCAACCAATGAACTAATTTTTGTTTACCCAGATGCCGGCACCCTATGGGTAGGCACCAACCAACAGGGGTTGGTGAGTTTTAATGGCACTAACTGGCAACGATACATTACCTCAAATATGGGTGTACGGATTGGGATGATCACAACCATTGCCATTGATGGCGGAGGCATGAAATGGGTTGGAACTTATGAAGGCGGTATGTTAAAGTTTGACGGTAATGCGTGGACCTCTTATACCAGAACAAACTCAGGACTTTTATCTGATTCTATATGTGAAATTGCCATTGACAAGGGCAACAATAAATGGATTATAGGTGTTGGACCTATGTTGAGTAAATTAGATAATCAAAATAACTGGTCATACTTCCCGTTTACTTTAGGTTGCTATAACTACCTAGGAAAAAACCTCATTATTGATGCTGCCCAAATCAAGTGGATGCCGGTTGGAACAAGCCTCTACAGATTTGATGGTACCACATCAGATTACTTTAGTCATTTTAATTCAGGCATGCCGGATGCACGAATATCAAACATTGCGGTTGACGGGGACGATCATATATGGTTAAGCACTGATGGGGGAGGTTTAGTAAAATTTGCTGACTCCAATTGGACAATCTTTAACACCCAAAACTCGGGTATAATGAATGATACTCTCACCGCAGTATACATTGATGTGAACGGGAATAAATGGATAGGCACAAAATCAATAGGGCTGATAAAATTTGATGGAACTAACTGGACGAACTACAACACAGTCAACTCCGGCCTCCCCAATAACTTTATCGTTTGCCTGAGTGGTGAAAAAAATGGGAATATTTGGATAGGAACCATGAATGGAGTAGCCAAATTCTCAAATGGTAACTGGACCGTTTACAACACCGACAATTCAGCTTTGCCTGGTGGTGCATTATCAATTACTACAGATGGAAGCGGCAATAAATGGTTTAACCATAGTAGTGGAATCAGTGTGTTTAATGAAAACGGAGCGAAGGTTTCTGTTCAACAAATTCCCGGTTTGCAAAATAGTGTAACAATTTATCCAAACCCTGCCCATGATGAATTCACTATAGAACACGGTTCCGACTTACACATTTCTTATATGGAAATTACGGATTTACAAGGAAGCTTGGTTAGAACAATTGATATGATAAAGGAACACTCTCAGGTAATAAATATTAAAGAACTACATAGTGGAGTATATATCGTCCACATACATACCGATCAGGGTGTAATAGTTAAAAAATTGCTAAAGAGATAGACTTGTACGTGGAAACAGGGATGACGAAAATATTAGTGTACAATTCAACCTGCCATTTTTGTTTCAATTGAGGTAATCAATTCTCTAATGTCTGTAGGGTAATAAAGAAACGTTACAAATGCAGTAAAAGAAATCCTCGTTGCATCAGATGCTACATCTGACGTAATCATCCCTCTGTCGGATGTAGCATCCGACAGCACAATGACTCAATTTTGTCTCATTTCCTGAAAAACTATTTATCCATGTGGTGTGCGCTTGTACTGTCGGCTTCTTGTTCCTCGTGGCCGTGACCACATTCCTTTTTGCCTTCGCAGTTGTCCATACCGGCTTCACCTCTGCACTCTCCTTTAGCCATTCCTCCATGCATTTTTTCCATCTTACAACATTTATCATTTCCATGCCTATGCATTTCCTTGCGAATCATTATTTCCCGGTGGTCTCCGCCCATGCCCATCCCGCAATGCGAATTTTCCTTACAGGAGTTGTGGCAGCACATTTTACAAATGGCGCATACTAACTGGCAAACCAGCAATAACGTAGCCACAGTAAGTACCAAATACGACACCCACTTAAAGAGTGAACCCAGTGTTTCTTTATTTGTTTTAGCTAACAAATGCATGGCTGCTATAATAGTGAGCAGCGTGGCACAAATGGATAAATACATCATAAGACTTTGAATTTGTTTATGCAAAGTTTAGGAAAATACGGCTGCATTTCCAAATGAGTTTGAGGGCAAATTGAAGATACGCGTTGCAAAAGTGCGCGGGTGTGTGCTGTGAACTCAAATTCTAAATACCCTTATCCGAAAAATCGGAAAACACGAAAAGAAAAATTATCCATCCTTTTGCGTCAATCATCCATTTTATAAAAATACTCATCGGTCCATTTTTGCTCTTGTCAATATCGACACAACATTAAAAATATAGTATGACAAGATTAAAGGCATTAAACCCTGAACAGGCTGAGGGTAAAACAAAAAATTTATTTGACAGCATTCAAAGCAAAATGGGACTTGTTCCAAACATGATGCGAACCATGGGAAATTCTCCGGCCCTTTTAGAAGGCACGCTTCTTTTAAGCAATGCTATGGGAAACGGATTGCTTGGTGCAAAAACAGCTGAGCTTATTGCTCTGGCCGTGGCAGAAAGCAACGGTTGCAAATATTGTTTAGGGGCCCACACTTTTGTTGGAGCCAGCGTATTTAAGATGGATGCAAAAACACTTAATGAAGCAAGAAAAGGCAATGGAGCTGACACGAAAACAGATGCCATCCTGAAGTTTGCCAAAGCATTGGTGAACAAACAAGGGCAGGTGAATGATGCCGATGTGCACTCCATCAAATCAGCAGGAGTTTCTGAAGCGGAAATATGTGAGGTAATCGGGCATGTGGCGCTGAATATCCTGACTAATTATTTTAATACTACCGCCCTGACGGAACCAGATTTCCCCGAGGTGGAAGCAGTGGCAGTTTAGCATCCGCAAGGACAGTTGTATGTTTCAGCAACTGTCCTTGTTTCTATTAAAGCAATAAAGTAAAAGTATAACTTTGTCCTATGACGGCTCAGGCAGATTTCACATTGATTAATCCGCAAAACGGCAATCTCGCGTTCCGGCTTTTTTATTTTGACCAAAAGAATCCTTTTAGTTCCGTGCAACGAAACAACTACTATTCGCTGGTATGGGTACTCAATGGAAAGGGGCAGGTTAAAGCCGACTTCTCTGCCTATGAGCTCAGGTCGGGACAGCTTTATGCCTTCAGCCCTTATCAACCTTTTTTGTTTGATTCACACAACCTGCAAGGGCTTGCCATTCATTTTCACTCTGATTTTTTTTGCATTCACAAACACGCATCTGACATAGCCTGTACCGTACTGTTCAATAATATTTACGAGGCTCCTTTTGTTAGCGTTGATGAGCATACCGCTGCCACCTTTCATTTAATGCTTGAGCAGGTAAAGACGGAAATGCAACAGACCGCTCTGGCACAACATGAATTATTAATTTCTTACCTCAAGATTTTTTTAATTACGGCCTCCCGGTTAAAAGCTGAACAACAGCCCTTGGCCCGGCAGGCCACACAGGATTTGAAAGAGCCTTTCATCCTGCAGCATTTAAGAGAGGCTATTGAAAAAGATTTTCGCACCAAACATTCACCTGCTGATTATGCGGATGCTTTAAATATTTCCGCCAAAGCCTTGGCTAAACTAACCAAGACTTATTTCAATAAAACCCTCTCCGATTTGATTTCAGAACGAATCATCATTGAAGCCAAGCGTGAATTGTACCTCACCAATAAAACAATCAAAGAAATTGCCCACGGACTGGGCTACCGGGATGAGTATTATTTCAGCCGGTTTTTTAAAACCAATGCCGCCATCTCGCCCCAGCTTTACAGGGATACGGTTGGGTTTGGAAGAGGAGAATCCTGAAATGCCATTTAGCAAAGATGCGATGGTAACGCGTAGTATGTGCGCACCGGTTTGGGAAATAGTGTTCTTAATGATAGCTTAGAAAATCCGTAGTTACAAACTGCGGATAGCGTGGGGCTTGCTTGTCATGTCCAGTCCTGTGGTTTGGTTTATGCAAATTTTAGCTAAATCCAACTGCATTTCCAAATGAGTCTAAAAGCAATACTTTGTAAGCATTCCGATTTAGGAATCATGAGTTGAAAGCTCAGGATAATGGAGAATTAAGGATTTTGACCAATTGATTAAGAGTTTCATCCTTTATTTTATATGGGGCAACTAAACAAAGAATTGACTCTCTTGTATATTGAGGATTGTAACTTGCACCCGACTTCTTATATTGCCTTAAAGTCTTTTTCACATGAGTCAAAGTAGGTAAAGTATCTTCAATATTTTGCCAGTTCTTGTTTGGGTGCTCTTGACCATACCTACTACTGTAGATTTCACTGGCCGCAGAATTAAGTAACTCACAAACCTCCGATGCATGGGGGCTAAATAAGGCATCCATAGGTATATTTTCATCCTCACAATCGAATTTAAAGTATTTCACTATCCTATCTAGGATGATAATGTGCATTGGATCTTTAATTGTAAGCATATGACAATATTTATTTATGTAGATTAGGACTAATATAAAGAGTTGCTTTTCTCAATATTTCCTCTTGGCGTCAGATGCTACATCTGACGCAAGCATCCCTCTGTCGGATGTAGCATCCGACAGCACAATGAAAATTTACTTTGTCCAAGGTTGGCGTCCCCGCCAACCTTCTCCATTACATATTCCTCCTGTACTGCCCGCCTACCTCAAACAAGGCATTGGTAATTTGTCCCAGTGAGCAATATTTTACCGTCTCCATCAACTCAGCAAAAATATTTTGGTTGTGAATGGCAACTTGTTGTAAGCGCTGCAACATTTCTTTCCCTTTGGCCTCGTTGCCCTTCTTCAGCTCAGCCAGCATGGTTATCTGGTATTCTTTTTCCTCCGTAGTGGAGCGTATCACCTCGCGCGGCAACACCGTAGGCGAGCCCTTGCTGCTTAAGAAAGTATTTACGCCAATGATAGGAAACTCCCCGCTGTGTTTCTGCATCTCATAGTACATGCTCTCTTCCTGAATTTTGTTGCGCTGGTACATGGTTTCCATGGCACCCAACACTCCGCCACGTTCAGTAATTTTATCGAACTCACTCAACACCGCTTCTTCTACCAAATCAGTTAACTCTTCAATAATGAATGAACCTTGTAAGGGGTTTTCATTTTTAGCTAATCCCAATTCCCGGTTAATGATTAATTGTATGGCCATTGCACGTCTTACGCTTTCTTCCGTAGGCGTGGTAATGGCTTCGTCATACGCATTGGTGTGTAAAGAATTGCAGTTATCGTAAATGGCATACAAGGCTTGCAGCGTGGTGCGTATATCGTTAAAATCAATTTCCTGTGCGTGCAGTGAACGACCCGAGGTTTGAATGTGGTACTTCAACATCTGGCTGCGCTCGTTACCTCCGTATTTCAGCTTCATGGCTTTGGCCCATATTCTGCGGCTCACACGGCCAATCACCGAGTACTCCGGGTCAATACCGTTAGAGAAAAAGAACGAGAGGTTAGGTGCAAAATCATCAATGTTCATGCCCCTGCTCAGGTAATATTCCACAAAGGTAAATCCGTTGGAAAGCGTAAGTGCCAGTTGTGTGATGGGGTTCGCTCCGGCCTCAGCAATGTGGTAACCACTGATGGAAACAGAATAGAAGTTGCGCACGGCATTGTCAATAAAATATTGCTGCACATCACCCATTACACGCAGGGAGAATTCTGTAGAAAAAATGCAGGTGTTTTGTGCCTGGTCCTCTTTCAGAATATCGGCTTGTACCGTTCCGCGCACTTGTTTTAAAGTGTCTACTTTGATTTTGTTGTACACCTCGGCAGGTAATACCATGTCGCCTGTAACACCCAGCAACATTAGTCCTAAGCCATCGTTACCTTCCGGCAATTGTTCATTGTAAGTAGGGCGGGTGGTGCCTTTGGCTTTGAAAATATCGTCAATCTTTTTATTTACTTCAGCTTCCAGTCCGTTGGCTTTAATGTACAACTCACATTGCTGGTCAATAGCCGCATTCATAAAAAAGGCACAGATAATCGCAGCCGGACCGTTGATGGTCATGGACACCGAAGTTTTAGGATCAGCCAGGTTAAATCCGGAATAGAGTTTTTTCGCAGCATCCAAACTCCACACACTCACACCTGAGTTACCAATTTTTCCGTAAATATCAGGGCGGTGATCGGGGTCGTTACCGTAAAGCGTAACAGAGTCAAATGCGGTACTCAAACGTTTGGCCGGCATACCTTGCGATACATAGTGAAAACGTTTGTTGGTACGTTCTGGTCCGCCCTCTCCGGCAAACATACGCGTGGGATCCTCGCCTTCGCGTTTGAACGGATAGATACCTGCTGTGTAAGGAAAATCTCCGGGGAAATTTTCCTGCAATGCCCAGCGAAGTACATCACCCCATGCTTTAAATTTAGGTACGGCTACTTTGGGTATCTGGGAATGCGACAGTGATTCTGAATGTGTTTTGATTTTTATTTCTTTGTCGCGCACCTTGAACACATAATATTCATTGCGGAACAAATCTTTTTTCTCTTCCCAAGTTTCAAGAATAATGCGGTTGCGCGGGTCCAGGTCAAGTGCAACGGTGTGGTAGGTTTCATCCAGCGCTTTAATCAAACGGTCCTTGTCATCTATTTTAGATGCTTTCAAGGTTTCCATAGATGATTTTAGTCCGTAAAGTTTATCGGCAATTTCACCTTGCTTCAACACCCACTTATCGTAGTTGCGGTTGTTCTCTGAAATTTCAGAAAGGTAACGTACCCGTGCTGGAGGAATGATGTAAATTTTCTCACTCATTTCCTCGCTGATGGTGTAGGTGGATTTTAAATCCGCACCTGTTTTTTCAGCTACTTTATCCATTACTGATTTGTACAGACTGTTCATACCGGGGTCGTTAAACTGACTGGCAATAGTGCCGTACACGGGCATGCTATCGGGGTTTTTATCAAACAACTGGTGGTTGCGCTGGTATTGTTTTTTCACATCACGCAAGGCATCCAGCGCTCCTTTTTTATCAAACTTATTGATGGCAATGATGTCGGCAAAATCGAGCATGTCAATTTTTTCCAGTTGTGTTGCTGCACCGTATTCAGGTGTCATCACATACAGGGCCACATCGCTGTGATCCATAATTTCGGTATCGCTCTGCCCTATGCCCGATGTTTCCAGAATTATCAAATCGAAGTGAGCAGCCTTTACAATGTCAATGGCTTCCTGCACGTGTTTGGAAAGTGCCAGATTGCTTTGGCGTGTAGCCAGCGAGCGCATGTACACCCGGTCATTTTTTATGGCATTCATGCGAATGCGGTCGCCCAGCAAGGCGCCACCCGTTTTTTTCTTGGAAGGGTCAACAGAAATAATGGCTACTGATTTGTTTTTAAAATCAAGCAGAAACCTGCGCACCAGTTCATCCACCAATGATGACTTTCCTGCACCGCCTGTTCCGGTAATACCCAGCACAGGTGTGGCCACCTTATCTTTTAACGGGGCTAAATTTTTATCAAAGTATACTTTAAAGTCATCGGGATTATTTTCAGCGGCTGAAATTAAACGCGCAATGGATTTATAATCTTTATCGGCCAGGTGTTTTACTTCTCCATTCAGGTTTTGTCCGGTGGCGAAGTCACATTTCTCGAGCATATCATTAATCATGCCCTGCAAACCCATAGTACGTCCGTCATCGGGGCCGTATATGCGGCAAATGCCGTATTGGTGCAATTCCGCCATTTCTTCAGGCAAAATAGTTCCGCCACCACCGCCAAAAATACGGATGTGTTCACAGCCTTTTTGCTTAAGCAAATCGTACATAAATTTGAAGTATTCCACGTGACCGCCCTGGTAGCTGGTCATGGCAATGGCATTGGCATCTTCCTGAATGGCGCAATTCACTACTTCTTCAGCACTGCGGTCGTGCCCAAGGTGAATAACCTCAGCACCGCTGGCCTGTATAATCCTGCGCATGATGTTGATGGCTGCATCGTGGCCGTCAAACAAACTTGCTGCAGTTACTACCCTTATTTTGTTTTTAGGAGTATATTTTACTACTGTTTCCATATAGATAAAAGCCTGATAATGGCCGACAAATTTACACCTTTTACCCGATTTTGCCCTGTGAATTAATGTAAGGATTTTCAGCATAAATTGTTTTTATTTGCTGCCCTTAAACAGAACATAAAACGTATGGATTTAAAAGACGTAATCTCCATCTCCGGAAAAGGAGGATTATTTAAGATAGTAGGTAAACGACCTAACGGCCTGATTGTAGAAGCCATGGATGCTTCAAAAGCCCGTACAGCCATCACCTTCACTCAAAAAATTTCTGTACTGGATGATATTGCCATGTACACGTATGCCGGTGAAAAGCGCCTGCTCGAAATATTCGCTGAAATGGCAAATGCCGGCAATGTTCCTGACAGCAAAGCAGATAACGACACCATGAAGGCATTTTTTGAAAAAGTGCTCCCTGATTACGACAAAGAAAGAGTGTATATCTCTGATATTAAGAAAGCCATCAACTGGTTCAGCATGCTGAACGGTCAGGTGGATTTTGCTGCTTTGCTGGAAGCCGCTAAAAAAGAAGAAGCCGATGCTGAAGCAGAAAGCAAAGTAAAAAAGGTGGTGGACACTGAGGCTGAGGCCAAACCAAAGAAAACCTTTAAGCCTAAAAATACCGCTGCTAAAGTAAATACGAAATCTGACGGTGGTTCAAAAACCACTTACCGACCAAAGTCAGTATAAACGAAATTTGTTGCTATCAGAAAAAAGCCGCCCTCGGGTGGCTTTTTTATTTTTACCCGCTTTGACTTTAAAAGTGATTTAGTTTTATACTTTTGTTCTGTAAACACACTCATATGCTAGTTATCACGCACCACAAATTTCTCCCGGCCAAATTAAAAATTAATTCATGGGAAGCGCTGGCTCCTTTTTTTAATCAATTGCTCGAACGCACCATCGGTTCAGCAGCCGAACTGGAGAAATGGTTAATGCACCGCAGCGAACTGGAAGCCTTTATAAGTGAGGACATGGCCTGGCGATATGTGCGCATGACCTGCGATACCACCAACAAACAACTGGAAGAAGCCTACCTGTTTTTTGTTACTGAGATAGAACCGAAAATTTCTCCGCTCAATGATCAACTCAACCGAAAATTATTGGAGTGTCCTTTCATCAACGAGTTGGACCACGATAAATATTTTATTTACCTCCGCGGCATTAAAAAAGAAATAGAATTGTTTCGTGAAAAGAACGTTCCGTTAATGGCCGAGGTGCAAACCGAATCGCAAAAGTACGGCTCCATTGTAGGCAGCATGACGGTAGAAGTAGATGGCAAAGAACTTACACTGCAACAGGCATCCAATTTTCTTAAAGACACCAACCGCGCTAAACGCCAGGAAGTGTATGGGAAAATTGCAACCAAACGTTTACAACATGCCAAGGAACTGGACGATTTGTTTGACCGCTTGATACAACTGCGTCATCAGATTGCGGTGAATGCGGGGTTTGAAAACTTTAGAGACTACATGTTTGCCGCTTTGGGCAGGTTTGATTATACACCTGAAGATTGTTTCGCTTTCCATCAGTCCGTTCGTGATGAGGTGGTGCCTTTGTGTAAAGAAATTAATGAGCGCAGAAAAAAAGAACTGGGCCACGACCTTCGTCCCTGGGACATGGAAGTGGATACTAAAGGACGAGCTCCTTTAGAGCCCTTCACCAGCGGAAGAGATTTGCTTGATAAAACTGTGAAGTGTTTTAAGAAAGTAGATCCGTACTTCTCCTGGTGCATTGAAACCATGGATGAAATGAATCGTTTGGACTTAGAGAGCAGAAAAGGAAAAGCACCGGGAGGATACAACTACCCGATGTCGGAAACCAATGTACCGTTTATATTTATGAATGCTGCCAGCAGCGTACGCGATGTGGAAACCATGGTACACGAAGGCGGACATGCTGTGCACTCTTTCCTGAGCAAAGACCTTGAACTCTCCGCCTTTAAGAACTGCCCCAGCGAAGTGGCCGAATTGGCCAGCATGAGTATGGAGTTGTTGTCGCACGAAGGACAGGATGTGTTTTACTCCGACCCTACCGACTTTAAACGCGCCATGCAGGAACACCTGGAAGGCATTATAAAAGTTTTGCCGTGGATTGCCACCATTGATAAATTTCAGCACTGGATTTACTCCAACCCAACACATACCGCAGCAGAACGTAAGGCCGCCTGGCTCAACATCAGCAACGAGTTCAGCACCGGTATGGTAGACTATGCTGATTTCGAAGATTTTTATGCGCACACCTGGCAAAAACAACTGCACCTGTTTGAAGTACCTTTTTATTACATCGAATACGGCATTGCCCAACTGGGTGCCATTGGTGTATGGAAAAATGCCATTGCTGACAAGGCCAAAGCCATTGAACAATACAAGCAGGCATTGGCTTTAGGGTACACCAAAACCATAGGAGAAATTTATGCTACAGCAGGTATTCGTTTTGATTTCTCCAAAGAGAATATCCGTGAGTTGATGCAATTTGTAAAAAACCGTTTGCAGCAGTTACTATAAAGTAAGACGAATTGTAAGGTTATTCAAAGCAAACTTCTTACTTTGGCCTTATGACAAACAAAACCGCTGCCTTATTTTTACTTGTTTTACTATCAGGGCATTTCGCTTGGGGGCAAACTTTTTTTACGGAGCAACTGAGCACACGAAACGGATTAAGTTCTAACCATGTAACCGCTATAACACAGGATAAATTCGGCACATTGTGGATTGGTACGGCTAACGGACTAAACCGCTACGATGGGTACAGGGTTAAAATTTATCACCACAATCCCTGGGATAGTCTCACCCTTCCTTTCCATCAGGTAGATTTTCTTTTTGCCGATAGCAAAGGCGGCATATGGGCAATTTCAGGCAATACCGTGGCGCATCTTGCAGCAGGTGAAATTCATTTTGAGGTGCTGCATCTGTTAAAAAATGAAGTGGCTTATACCGTAAATGAAGACGATAAAAACAACATTTACATTGGCAGTAATCAGGCTTTTTATTTACTGGAAGACGGAAAAAAATTGAACCGTTTAGTTAACCAACCTGTTTATTCCATTCAAAAAAACACCGATCATTTTACACTCGCTTCACGTTCCAACATTTACAAATTTGATTTCGTAAAAAAAGAAATTACAGGCAACTATGCCGATCAGTTTGCTTTGTTGGGCGGCAAAGTATACAACCCTTCCTCTACACAGCTCCTCAACAATCACCTCTTTATTTACAACGGCTACAGCGGGTTGCTGGATGCTAACTTACAAACAGAAAAATACAGCAACATCACACTGAAAAATGACCTGCACAACAACTACAGTACAGTGCCCGCCCTTTGGGTTGACTCGAACATGACTGTGTGGGCAGGCACTACCAGAGGTTTGTACAGGTACACCCTTTCCGATTCTGTTTTGCAACAGGTAGCAGAAAACAATAACGGAACACAGGCCATACAATTCCAGCACATTACTGCATTGGCCGGTGACTACCGCAATAACCTGTGGATCGGCACCCGCCAGAACGGAGTATATTTTCATCCCGTGATGAATAATTATTTCCGTTCCGTATCCACCGCAACATTACCCGCAGCAAATGCAACAGCGGTATTACCTCTTAACAACACGCTTTTTTTCGGCACTGAGTGGAACGGATTATTCGAATACAACATACAGAGCAGTGTGAAACAGGTTGTTCAAAATGAGTTTACTTCAGTGTATGCTCTGGCTGAACAATTCAATGGCAGCACCATTTGGACAGGTACAGAAAAAGGATTGTATGCCTATACCCCTGAAAACAAAAAATTCACCCTGCACAAACTTTACACCGATACGCTGGATCAATCAATAACAGCCGTTAGTACCGATAAAGACGGAAGTATCTGGTTGGGAAGCAACATTGGTTTAATCCATTACTTTCCTGCAAGCAAGGATGTATTTATATATACACACGATGCCAAAAAGAACAGCATTTCATCCAACAAGATTAAACGCTTGTACAAGGATGCTAAAAACAGATTATGGGTAGGCACTGATGAAGGACTTGACTTGTTTCATACCGGAAAAAATTCAGCCGAGCGTTTTGGTCAGGCACTTAACGCGGCAACTGTTGACGTAAACTGCATCAGTGAAGATAACAAAGGGAACATCTGGATTGGTGTGCAACAAGGTGCCTTGTTCAAACTGAACCCGCTTACACGCAAATCAGAGAATGTGTTAGTGAATCAACCTTACACCGCCTCTTCCATTCAATCGGTATGGGCGGGTAATGAACAATGGATATGGTTTACCACCCCCAACCGTTTGATACGCTATTCCGTCAACTCCGGAAAAACAGACCTGTGGCGGCCTGAGAACGGACTTCCGGTAACTGAGTTTTCTGCCGGTTGTTTATTGCCTTTACCATCAGGAGAATTGGTAGCTGCACATCATGAAGGGCTGTTGCTTTTTAATCAAAAACTGCCTGTAGCAGATTTACGTTTCCCACCTGTTATCAGTGAGGTGCTGGTTAACGGACAATCATATAGTTTTACCAACGATGTAGTTGCCATAAGCAGCGGAGTAAAGCAGTTGATGATTATGTTGGGGGATGCTGATTTGAATAAAGGCATTCCGTTTCAATACCAATACCGCCTCAAAGGATACGATGACAACTGGCATGAGGTACATAACAACATTCTTCCTTTCTCCCGGCTCAATGAAGGCAACTACGAACTGGAATTAAGGGCACAAGGTGTTAATGAAAACAGCTTAAGCGACATCAAACGTTTACGCATTGAGATAACACCACCTTTCTGGAAAACATCTACCTTTCTTTTATTTTGCAGCATCATAACCCTTGGCTTGTTGTGGTGGGCAGTAACAAACACCCTATCCAAAATAAAAAAGAAAGAAGCTGCGAAACACGAACTCACTCACCGTAAACTAGACC
>DATGWX010000036.1:0-6863 GCA_035299275.1 Bacteroidia bacterium | reverse complement strand
TTATTAATCAATTCTTAAAGAGTGAGGCCGATTATGCGCCCCTCATTACACGTTTAACCATTGCAATAGTAATGTGGCCACATGGCGCACAATTATTGCTAGGGTGGTTTGATGGATTTGGCTTTGAAGCCACTATGAATTATTTCACCAGCACAGCCGGTCTGCCTTGGGTGGTTGGTTTAATGGTGATTCTGATTCAATTTTTCGGGGCTGTTTTTATTGCCACCGGAACTTTAACCAGATTTTGGGCCTTAGCCATGTTTATTATTGGTGTCGGAATGATTTTTAGCGGCCACAAAGAACATGGATTTTTCATGAACTGGTTCGGAAATCAACAAGGAGAAGGCTACGAGTTTCATCTGCTCTTATTAGGTTTGTGTGCATCCTTATTAATTTCAGGTAGTGGCAAGTGGGGGGTAGATAGGTTAATTCTAAAAGGTACACGAAAACTTTCGAGCTTATGAGATTAGTTTTTGCAAGCCTATTCATAATCAGCACAACAATAAAAGTTTATGCCCAAAACACACCTGTTGAAATTATGACAGGTAACCGCAATTATTGGTACCAACATGTTTTTGGTAAAACTTTTAACAACACCAGATGGGGATTTTTTAATGTTTCGTCTCTACATGCTTTTTATGACGACACAAAAGGGGATCTGATGAGCCAATCTTACGCTACTTTTGCGGTTACTAAAGGAATTAAGTTGGGGTTGGGTACTTTTTATTCATCGGTTCCTGGATTCAAACCCTCACTTAATATGCAGCTACTATTTAAAAAGAAGCACTATGCGTTGCTAGCTATTCCAAGGGTTGATGTAACTACAAATCCATCATATGACCTGATGTCGCAAATGGAATTCACGCCCGAAATAACAACTGGTATTAAGTTCTACAGCAGGATTCAAACCTTGTTTAATTACACTAATTTAAAACATAACCGAAGTTACCAGTACCTAAGATTAGGTCTTGGATACAAACAAACTCAAGCTGGTGTTGCCATAAATGCAGATACCTATGGAAGGGATAAAGACAGGTTTTATAACATTGGTGTGTTTGTAAAAAAAGACTTTAAATAGAAGTGTAACAAAAACGCCACGTACTTATAAGAGGTGTTTTGTTACCTTTTCATTTCCTTATGTTCCTAAGAGTTCATTTGGTTTCAAAACTCTTAAACCCCTGAACCAACTCTTCTACCACATCACTGGCCAGCATGGTTTCAACGGTTTGTTTTTGTAAGACTAAATCTGCTGCATGGCCGTGCAGGTAAACGCCCAGTATAGCTGCTTCTTTGGGGGAGTAACCTTGTGCCAGCAAAGCTGTAAGTACTCCCGTTAGCACATCTCCGCTCCCGCCTTTGGCTAAACCCGGGTTGCCCGTAGCGTTAAAATGTACTTCTCCATCGGGGCAAACCACAGCGGTATGCGCACCTTTCACTACTACATAAAGTTGGTATTGTGCAGCCAGTGCTTTGGCTTTTTCCAATCGTTCTATGCTGTTGGTGCAAGTGCCGCACAAACGTTCCAGTTCTTTGACATGCGGGGTAATAATGCTTTGTTGGGGCAAATAATGCGCACCTGCATCAGCTATGATGTTGAGGGCATCGGCATCCAATACAACAGGGAGTTGGAGTTGAGGCAATAAGCTGAGCAAGGCCTGTTGTACTTCCTTACTTTTACCCAAGCCCGGCCCTATGCCTGCGGCTTTAAAGGGTGTTACATCAATACCTGCCATGGTACCGTCAGCACTGGTAGCCAGCATAGCCTCAGGTACGGTTTGCAACAACAAGCTACGCTCTGATGCGGGGATAAATACCGAGAGCAAACCGCAACCGCTGCGCAAAGCTGCCTTGGCGCTCATTACTGCTGCGCCAGCTTTGTCTTCACTACCTGCAATTAACAGCGCATGCCCGAAAGTGCCTTTATGGTCAAACTTATGTCGGGGTTTGTAAATTTTGCGAGCGGCATTTACATCCGTATAAAAATTTGAGGTGTTTAGTTGTTGTTCAAAGTCGGCATGCAAACCAATATCCAGCACTACAAAATCTCCAACATAAGGATACGATTCAGCAAACATAAAACTGTAAGCCGGAGCCTGAAACTTTAGGGTGTACTGTGCTTTAATTATAGCGTGTTGATTACGCAACGGCTCATCAACAAACAAGCCTGAAGGCACATCTACCGCTACAACCGTTGCTCCGGAGGTGTTGATGTGTTCTATCACCTGAGCTGCATCGCCTGAAGTAGGTTTGTTTAAGCCCGTACCAAAGAGTGCATCTACCACCACTGCATTTGGGGGAATGGCAGGTAAATGCACTGTATCAAACAAGGCATAAGCAGTATGGTTCAAAGACCGGTAGCGTTGTTCATTAATGGTAAAGTCTGCAGAATAAGAAGCGGCTGCCAACACATGTACCTGCACCTTCGCTCCTTTCTCGTACAACATTCGGGCAATCACTAAGCCGTCACCACCGTTGTTGCCATTGCCGCAAAATATGACGTAAGGCTGTGTATTGGCATACTTCTGCCACAACCAATCAGCACATTTGCCTGCTGCACGTTCCATCAAAAGTACTGAACTGATGGGTTCATTATTGATGGTATACGCATCCCATGCGCTCATCTGTGGTGCGGTGGGCATTTTCATGGCAGTGTGGTGCGGGTTTCTTTTTTGAATTCAAACCTGAGTTTTCCTTTGGTGTAAAAAGGTTTATCCCCGGGTGCTGTTTTTAAAACCGGACTATACATACGCAAGGTGTCATTGTTCAATTCCCAAAGATACAAATCAGTGAGGGAATCTTTGCCCATCAACATCACGGGTTCATTGGCAAAACCGGCCATGTCGCCATTAATAAAAATCTCGTATTTGTTGTACACCGGCCAACTGTTTATGCTGCCTTCATTGTTCATGGACATCATGTTTAAACCGCCTGTTTCACGGTAGTTACCACTGAGCAGGCAGTTGCGCATTAACCTTTTAAACGCGGTAGAGTATTGACCATCGTACTGCAACAATTCCTTATCCGCTTTTTTGAAACGGTAAATTTGTTTGAGTGTGGGGTCATCCAAAATGAGCATGTCCTTTTCTGCATTATATACCAGTAATAAATCGTCTGAGTTTTCTCCTTGCGTGAGCCATATGGAATCACCGCTTAGTCGCATACCGAGATGAGCTGTTTCCAAATCCTGGTTAATAAATACCATAGAATCGGGTTGATGGGCATCATAAATCAACTCCGTACAATACCAATAACCGTTGGTGTCCCAGTACATACCATTGTCGCAGGCCCAGTTTATCAGCGTTTCACACACCCAGTTGCCTTGCAATTGGCTGCGCGTTACCCGATGCTTTTCTGTGACACTTGGCTTACAGGAAAAAAATAAAAACGGCAAAAAGATGAACAGACAAAAAACTCGCATTAAAAAAGGTCTTTTAAATTCACTTTTGTTTTAACGTCTACCTTAAATCGTTTTGGTATAATGCCCGCACTGCATTTTACTTTTCCTTTCAAACCAAATTCAGTTTTTTGAGAAAAAAGTGAGCCCAAAGAACCCATCAAACCCTTCAACTGGTCAATATCTGTTTCGAGGTAAATGCTGTGGTAGCCATCAGAGTTTTTAGTTATTTTTATTTTTTTATCGCTGTATGCTTTACCCAGCACTTTGTCGTTGAGGTACACTTCAAAATTGAGGTTCTTCACTTTTAAGGCAAATGCATTGGGATTTTTAATCTTGAGATCAAGCACCAAACCCACCTTCCCTGATTCCGTATTTTTGAAATTCACTGATTTCACTTCTGTTAACATAGGTGCTTTTACCTTGCAACCCGCTGAAGCTATCAGCATCAAGGTCATTAGTATCAGAATATTTTTTCTCATGGTGCTCAAAGATAAGGAAAATACTTACCTGTGTAAAAGACGCTTGCTGCCGTATATCGCGCAGATTAAATAATTCATACCGGTATAGCTATATTTGCGCCCTTTAGCATGAAACAGTATTTAACGCACCCTATTTTCAGCCTGATTGGTCAGGAAGCCGACCGCATGCAACTTTCCTGTTACGTGGTAGGCGGCTTTGTGCGCGATTTACTGCTTAAACGCCCATCTAAAGACGTGGACATTGTGGTGTTGGGTGATGGCATTGACCTGGCCCATGCTGTAGCTTCAAAACTGAAGGGCAACCCCAAGGTGAACTTTTTCAAAAACTTCGGCACCGCCATGATTAAGTCGGACGACTGGGAGATTGAATTTGTAGGAGCGCGTAAAGAATCGTATGCACACCACTCCCGTAAACCGGTGGTGGAACCCGGCACACTGGAAGACGACCAGAACCGCAGAGATTTTACCATCAACGCTATGGCCATCAGTTTGAATGCCGGTTCTTTCGGAACATTGATTGACCCGTTTAACGGAGTGCAGCACCTGGAAGAGAAACACATTGTGACCCCGCTGGCACCTGACATTACCTTTAGTGACGACCCTTTGCGCATGATGCGGGCCATACGTTTCGCTACGCAGCTTGATTTTACTATGGCTCCTGAAACGCTGGAATCCATTACCCGGAATGCCGAGCGTATTAAGATTGTATCCATGGAGCGCGTTACGGATGAATTGAACAAAATCATTTTGTCGCCTGTACCTTCTATTGGTTTCAAACACCTGTTTAACACCGGCCTGCTTCAGCTCATTTTCCCTGAACTGGCCAATATGCAAGGCATTAAGGTAATTAACGGCAAAGCACATAAAGACAACTTTTACCACACCATTCAGGTACTCGATAACATTGCTACAGAAACCGATGACTTGTGGTTACGCTGGGCCGCCATTTTGCACGACATTGCCAAACCTGCCACTCAACGTTTTGTGCCCGGTGAAGGCTGGACCTTTCACGGACATGAGGACCGCGGGGCCCGCATGGTATCAGGCATTTTCAGGCGACTGAAGTTGCCTATGAATGAAAAGATGAAACTGGTAGAGAAACTGGTGCTACTGCATTTACGACCCAAATCACTGGCAGAAAGTGAAGTGACCGATTCGGCCATGCGCAGACTTTTATTTGAAGCCGGTGACGATATGGATGGGTTGTTTATTCTGTGCCGTGCTGACATCACTTCCAAAAATGCCGAGAAAGTGGCCCGTTACAAAAAGAATCTGGCCGAGGTAGAAGAAAAAATTAAGGAAGTAGAATCGCGCGACCGCATACGCAACTGGCAACCACCCGTTACCGGAGAAGACATTATGAAATCCTTTGACATTGGCCCCTGTAAAGAGGTTGGCCTCATTAAAAACGCTATACGCGATGCTATTTTAGATGGAGATATACCCAACTCCAGAACCGAAGCACTGGCATTAATGAAAGCGGTGGGAGAACAAAACGGATTACTCATTAAAACAGAATTGAACTGAACAAAGAACAAATTTTGAGTTCAACGTAATAAATCAGAAATTTGCACAAAATTACAACGCATGGCAGTTTATAAATTTAAGGTTTGGTTTGAAGACTACGAAGACGTAGTTCGTGTGATTGAAGTAAAGAGCACCCAAACATTTCTTGATCTCCACAACGCAATTCAGGACTCTGTGGGATTTGATAAATCTCAACCGGCTTCCTTTTACATAAGTGACGACCAATGGAAAAAGGGACTGGAAATTACCCTGGAACAAATGGGCGATGAAGACGATGATGAGGCTCCCCTGCTCATTATGAAACAAACCCGTTTGTGCGATGTAATCAACGACCCGCACCAGAAATTCGTGTACATTTTTGATTTTATCGAAATGTGGACCTTCTGCGTGGAGCTCACGGGCATCAACATCAAAGAAGATCCCAAAGCCAAATACCCCGTTTGTATCAAATCAACCGGAATGTCGCCCAAGCAGTATGATAAAATAGCGCGTTTTGGTTTTGTAGAAGACAACGAGTTTGACGAAATTACCAAAAACTACCTGCTTAAATCAGACGATCTGCCAACCGGCATTGCTGAAAGCGAAGACGATGAGCAGGGAGCAGCAGCTGAAGATGATGAATTTGGCAGTGAAGAGTTTGGTGCTGATGACGAGGACACCCGCTTTTAATTGCCCTGTGCTGCTTTGAAAGCACAAACACTTCCTGTATTACTTGTTATCTCCGGCCCCACGGGTTCAGGCAAAACGGCTTTAGCTATACAATTGGCCAAACATTTTGGCACCCACATTCTATCAGCCGATTCCAGACAGTTTTACAAAGAAATCAGCATAGGCACTGCTAAACCAACAGCCGAAGAGCAACAAGCTGCACCACATCATTTTATTGATTCGCTTTCCATCCATGATATTTATACTGCAGGCGACTATGAACGTGATGCACTCACTCTGCTTAACCAACTCTTTCAACAACACCACATCATTATTCTTTGTGGTGGCTCCGGCTTATTTGTAAAAGCGGTTTGCGAAGGATTGGATGACCTACCCAAATCTGATGAAAAAATTCGCAATGAACTGATTGCGTTACACAAAAAAGAAGGAATAATTCCTTTACAGGAAAAATTAGTCCAACTGGATCCACAGTATGCTGCGGTGGTTGACCTCAACAATCCCAACAGAGTAATGCGGGCTTTGGAAGTATGCCTGAGCACGGGAAAACCCTACTCAGAATTTTTGGGTAAACAAGCTGCTCCCCGCCCTTTTCGTGTGGTGAATATTGGTATTGATATTTCGCGCGAGGAACTTTATTCGCGCATCAACCTGCGTGTAGATAAGATGCTGGAACAAGGCCTGGAAGATGAAGCAAGGTCTGTGTATACTTTCAGGCAGTTAAGCTGCCTCAATACCGTAGGTTATCAGGAATTTTTCGACCACTTCGATGGCCTGATGACGCGTGAGCAAGC
>DATGWX010000035.1:0-3947 GCA_035299275.1 Bacteroidia bacterium | reverse complement strand
CCTGCCAGCAATATGAGCGGTATCATACCTGCCAATATGAGCCAGTAAGGCTTAAGGTTAACATGTTGGGTGATGGTACCGTAAAGTGGTTGTTCTTTTTTGTGCAGCAGCCACCAGCACATAATTAACCCGCCACACATTACCAGTGTACGTTGCAATCCCTGTATAAGCTTATACCAGTAGTAGCCGTTGGCTTCCTGCGATAAGGATATGCGCATAGATGCACTCACCTGCAATGCAGACCGAAAGCTGAATAATAAAATTGCATAACTAAGCAGTATCCAGAATTCACGTGGTAAAGTACTTAGTTCTTTTTTGTTCAGTTTAAGGTAAACCACATATGGTAAAGCAAACGTGATAAAATAAAGCACCACATGATGTAAGGTGAACAACGGCAGGTTGAAAAAATCTTTCCGGTAATAATCAGCTTCAAATCCGTAACTGGCCATGGTGCACAAGGCTATCCAAATTAATAAGGGCAAAGCGGTGCGCCAGGTAAATACCTCAGTAAAATAACTGCGGATGTATGTAAAAAGTGTTGTCATGCTTCAGGCAGACAAAGAAAAGGGAAATTCCGCTGCACTGAACACATAGGGCAAGAATTTGAACTGTTTATTTCTCAGTTTTAATTTTTCCGAAGTGATAAAAGAAGGTTAGGTTAGAAGGTACATGTAAATCAAGACTTCTCCCACTATAGTATGCTCTTCCACCTGTATTGAATTTAAATAGCAATGATGTTTCCAGTTGCAAAGTTATGTGTAAACAAGGACGGAGGTATATGCCTATGGAAGGACCCATGCCAATGTATTTTTGTTGTAAACATATGGTGTCTTTTTGTCGAATAAAATCACCGTAAGTGTAATGATAAGCACTTACCTGGTATTGACGGTAATGCACATCTCCGGCTAACAGAAAACCGGCATGCTTCCAACCCACATTATATTGGTAACCTAGTGATGCTTCCCACCCTTCAATCGAACCTTTCCAGTCATAACCTTCAGGACTTCTGTTGTCGGCAACAGTTTCTTTCAGGTAAAGGTATTGTATATTGCTTCGTAACTTTTTCCGGGGAGATAAATGGTATTGATAGTTTAGTCCGTTAAGTCGAAATCTATCAGTGCCTGAAGAAGAGGGGACTAAAGGCATTTCAGGTATCCACTTCCAATTGTATAAAGTGATGCCGGCACTATGCCGTAAATTTCTTTTTTGTGCTGCTGCAAAAAAAGGCAGTACAAATAGAAGAACGAGCAGATGAATTCGCTTCATTGTATGAAGGTAACTAAACGTGATAAAATCTGCAAGAGTTCATGAGGGTAAAAATCCGAACCTCACATTTGGACTATTTTTAATGCATATTTCCGGAAACTTTTTGAATTCAGTGGGTTGTGCACTTTTCCCCATCCTTTCAACACAGCGTTTAAAGTGCTGCTTTGTGTGTATTTTTGGTAGCTAAAGTTCACATAAATATTTCAACGGTTTTACCTGATGCAGTTTTCACATTTACACGTTCATACTCAATACTCCTTACTTGATGGTGCCTCCGACATTTCTAAAATGCTCAAAAAAGCAGTGGCAGATAATATGCCCGCCTGTGCCATTACCGACCACGGTAATATGTTCGGGGTATTTAGTTTTGTGGCTGAGGCAAACAAGCAGGGAATTAAACCTGTTGTGGGGTGCGAGTTTTATGTAGTAGAAGATCGTTTTAAACGTCAGTTTACCAAAGAAGATAAAGACAAGCGCTACCACCAGTTGTTACTTGCTAAAAATGCTGAAGGATACCGTAATCTGGTAAAACTTTGTTCACTGGGTTACATGGACGGTTTGTACGGCAAATATCCGCGTATTGACAAAGAACTTATTTTAAAATACCACAGTGGTTTAATTGCGACCACTTGTTGTTTGGGTGCCATGGTGCCGCAAACCATCATGCGCAAGGGTGAAGCCGAAGCAGAGAAAGAATTTCAGTGGTGGTTTGATTTGTTTGGAGAGGATTATTACATCGAACTTCAACGACATGAGCTGAAAGAGCAGGATCAGGTAAACGAAGTGCTGTTGCGCTTTGCTGAGAAGTATAAGGTGAAAGTAATTGCGTCCAACGACTCGCATTACATCAACGAAGAAGATGCCAACGCGCACGATATTTTACTTTGTATCAATACCGGTGAAAAGCAAAGTACCCCCACGCTGAAAGAGTTTTCAGACGATGATACTTCTACTAAAGGCAAACGGTTCGCTTTTCCCAACAATCAGTTTTACTTCAAAACTACTCAGCAAATGAGTGGTCTTTTCAGTGACATCCCGCAGGCTATTGATAACACCAATGAGATAGTTAGCAAGATTGAAAACCTGAAACTGAAGCAGGATATTTTACTGCCACACTTTCCCATTCCGCCAGAGTTTACCTCACAGGATGATTTTTTGGAAGACCTTACCTGGAAAGGTGCTAAGAACCGTTACAAGGATATTACTCCGGAGGTAGAGGATCGCTTAAAATTTGAACTGCACACCATCAGAACTATGGGGTTTGCCGGTTACTTTTTGATTGTGGCTGATTTTATTAACCACGGAAAAGACATCGGAGTATTTGTTGGCCCGGGGCGCGGTTCAGCAGCGGGAAGTGTGGTGGCTTATTGCATTGGTATTACCAACATTGACCCCATTAAATACAATCTTCTGTTCGAACGTTTTTTGAATCCCGACCGTAAGAGCATGCCCGATATAGACACGGATTTTGATGATGCAGGTCGTCAGAAAGTGATTGACTACGTGGTGGAGAAATACGGTAAAAATCAGGTGGCACAAATTGTAACGTACGGAACAATGGCTGCCAAGTCCAGCATCAAAGATGTTGCTCGTGTAATGGATTTGCCTTTGCAGGAATCGAACATGCTGGCCAAGCTGGTTCCTGATAAACCGGGCACCGTATTGGAGCGTGTGATGAATGCGCCTTTTGACGGGGAGAAAGGGTTGAAGGAAAAAGAGGGCTACCAATCAGATGATATTGAAAATATCAAAAAACTGCGCGAGATAGCTAAAGGCAACGATTTACAGGCACGTGTGCTCAAAGAGGCATTAATACTTGAGGGCTCTGTCCGCGGTACAGGCTTGCACGCTGCGGGTATAATCATAGCACCAAAAGATTTAAGTGAAATTATTCCTGTGGCAACCTCGAAAGAAACGGAGTTGCTCATTACCCAATACGAAGGAAGTATTATCGAAGATGCCGGGGTAATCAAAATGGACTTTTTGGGTTTAAAAACGCTCACCATTATTCGCGATGCGCTTAACCTCATCAAACAGAACCATGGCATTACGATAGCCATTGATGAAATTCCGTTAGACGATAAAAAAACCTTTGAACTTTATCAAAAAGGCGAAACTAACGCTACGTTCCAGTTTGAAAGTCCGGGTATGCAAAAACACCTCATCAATCTGAAACCCGACCGCTTTGAGGATTTGATTGCCATGAACGCTTTGTATCGTCCAGGACCAATTGCTTACATTCCTAATTTTATCGCACGTAAGCACGGCAAAGAAGTCATCAGTTACGATGTGCCCGCGATGAAAGAATACCTCGAAGATACCTATGGTATTACGGTATATCAGGAGCAGGTGATGTTGCTGTCTCAAAGTCTGGCAGGCTTTACCAAAGGTGATGCGGATACTCTTCGCAAAGCAATGGGTAAAAAGCAGAAAGAAGTGCTCGATAAAATGAAGAGCAAGTTCATGGAAGGTGCACAGGCCAAAGGGCACCCCGCTGATAAGCTCGAAAAAATATGGACCGATTGGGAAGCATTTGCTCAATATGCATTTAATAAATCGCATTCCACTTGTTACGCTTTTGTAGCCTACCAAACGGCTTACCTCAAAGCGCATTATCCGGCTGAATACATGGCCGCTGTTCTTACCAACAACTTAGGGAACATTGATAAAATTACATTCTT
>DATGWX010000034.1:0-2047 GCA_035299275.1 Bacteroidia bacterium | reverse complement strand
GTTTTTTGCCGCTTACAAGAGCCCTACTAATGATTGAGGCGCCATTAGCATTCCACCCGAGCATTTTTCCTGTAGACGTATCAAATGTGGCAATAAATGTACCGGAGTTGGTGTTCATACCCATCAGCACATAATAATCTGTGACCTCAATACTTCTAAAGCCGCTAAACATTTGTGGAAGTTGACTCTGGTTATTGAGCACAGGTTTCCAGTTAGTGAGTATGGTATTAGCCGTGTCAGTAACCACAGCTGAAAATAAGTTGTTGTTGGCTGACGGATTATAAATAACGCTAAAATTGCCCGACACATAAACCCTGTTTTTGTAGACTTTAATATCGTTAACCTCGGTAGTTGTATTTTTTGTAATCCACGGAGCTATCCGGCAATTGTTAATCCATACTTTGGCAAGTCCAGTAGTGGAGGTAGAAGAGTTGCCGGTTGTTACCATTTGTTGAAAATTGCCACCAACGTAGATTGCACTATTGGAGGCAGAAAGTGCATTAATAAAGCCATTTGTATTTACATACCATCCGGGTTTAGAAGTTCCATTGGCAATTGAAATGGCATCAACCGGATTTACACCTGAAGCTCCACCGCCTCCTGCTGCATACAACCAGTCATTCATTTCAATCAGTTTCCAGTAACCAGAAGCCGTACTTGAAAATTGCCTTTTCCATGCAGTTACTGCACCTGTTATAGTATCAAGGGCAGCAATGATATTCCTATTGCTATCATTTACCATAGAAAACGAACCTGCAATAAAAATAAACCCATTTTTGTAAGTAATTGAGTTAACTACATGGTTAGCAACAGGGGCCCAGGGGGTTATTTCTCCTGAAGCTGTATCTATAGCCAACAGATTGGTTCGTGGAATGAGTAAAGATGTCGAAAAACTTCCGCCAATAATTAAAGAATCATTTGTTGATTTAATGAAAAATACCTTACCATCCGGATTGATGTTTGTTGGAACGTAGCTGCCATTTGAATCGTTCACGATTGCGAAATATTTAATTTGCCCCGCTATATACGATGAATTAGCTCCACCAATACATACCTTATTTTTATTCCAATGAAGTGCTGATGCAAGTACGTTTACTGTGGGAGCCCATGAAGTCAGTGCTTTTGTTGCCGTGTCAAATGCAGCATATCTTGTTCTTGGTACATTGTTTATTGAGTCAAATGTGCCATAGCAGAATAATTTACCATTACCAACACATATAACTTCAGGATATCCACCAGTATTCGCGTTGTATTTAAATAGATTATTATTCCAAAAGCTAAAGGTGTTACTAATTAAATTGTACGTTGCAATTCTCGCAGTACCAAAGGGATTAAAAAGTCCGGCAATAAAAACTAAGTTCCCATCATGGGCCAGAGAAGAAACAGAACCGTAAGTGTTGTTGGCATTTAGCGCGAGGTTCGTTAATGAAAGACTGGGTAAATTGAATGAACAGAAATGACTTTTACCTGATGCCTGAACGAATTCTCCACCAACAAATAATTGGTTTTGGGCTATAAGTATTGATTTCACATACCCATATTGAGGTAGCGGGTTAAAGCTCAGTAATGTGCCATTTCTTCTTGCGGCTGCAAGTCTGTATCTTGTTAAGCCATTTACACTTGTGAACGTTCCACCAAAGAATACCGTATCATTGGAAATGGCTATAGTAAATACCTTATCATTGGTATTCATTTTCCAGCCTGTAACTTTGCCGCTTGCATCTATGTATGCTATATTGTTTCTGGCTGAGTCACCTACATAGTCAAATTGACCTGCAATGTACCAACCTCCGAATCGGTCTTTCATAACCGCATGTATTGTGCCATTAAACTTATCTAGAATCGGATTTGCCTCATTGCCATTTGAGTCAACAATTGAAAGGTTACCGGTATGCACTCCAACCCCTGAAAACTGTCCACCCAAATACAACTTTCCGCCAGCCTGTTTCATGTCATAAACACTGCCTTTTATAGACAATTGTTTCTTACCATACACAGGAAAGCAGTTTTGTGAATGAGCCGGGCCTGCAAAAGTTAGTAAAGCAGC
>DATGWX010000033.1:0-4067 GCA_035299275.1 Bacteroidia bacterium | reverse complement strand
GGATTACTAATCGCAAGATTACAATCGATACAGAAAAGCCGGACCACGCAAGTGGTTCGGCTTTTTCATTTAGGTACGTTTCACGTACTGCTATACCAACAAAAATACCTTACCTTTGCGCCTCATTTTTAGGCACACATGATTTCAGTTTCCAACCTTTCTTTACGCTATGGTAAGCGTGTTTTATTTGACGAAGTAAATATCAAGTTCACTCCCGGTAATTGCTACGGCATCATTGGCGCTAACGGGGCAGGTAAATCTACCTTTCTCAAAATCCTTTCAGGAGAAATAGACCCCAGCACCGGCCAGGTTTCCATTACCCCGGGTGAGCGCATGAGCGTGCTCAAACAAAACCACTTTGAGTTTGATGAATTTCCCGTGTTGCAAACCGTTCTTATGGGCAATAAAAAGCTTTGGGACATTATGCACGAGAAAGATGCCATCTATGCCAAAGAAGATTTTACTGAAGCTGACGGACACCGTGCGGGAGAACTGGAATCACTCTTCGCTGAAATGGAAGGCTGGAACGCAGAAAGTGATGCCGCCAACCTGTTGAGTAGTTTGGGCGTAAAAGAAGAAGTGCATACCCAGTTAATGAAAGACCTGAACGGTAAAGAAAAAGTACGGGTGCTGTTGGCTCAGGCCATTTTCGGTAACCCTGATATTCTTTTACTGGACGAGCCTACCAACGACCTTGATGTGGAAACCATCAGCTGGCTGGAAAATTTTCTGGCCGATTTTCAGAACACGGTTATCGTAGTATCGCACGATCGTCACTTTTTAGATGCGGTGTGTACCCACATGGCCGATATTGATTTTGGTAAAATTCAACTGTACACGGGTAACTATACCTTCTGGTATGAATCGAGCCAACTGGCCCTGCGCCAACGTTCTGATCAGAACAAAAAAGTAGAAGACAAGCGCAAAGAATTGCAGGAGTTTGTGGAACGTTTTAGTGCGAATGCTTCTAAATCACGTCAGGCGACCAGTCGTAAGAAATTGTTGGAGAAATTAGTTGTTGAAGATATTAAAGCATCCACACGTAAATATCCGGGCATCATTTTCAGGGCTGAGCGCGATTGTGGCGACCAGATTCTGTTGGTGGAACACCTGAGTAAAAAAACAACTGACGGAACCGTACTTTTTAAAGACATCAGCTTCACGTTAAACAAAGGTGATAAGGTGGCTTTCTTAGGCAAAGACCACATGGCGGTTTCAGCATTATTCGAAATTCTGATGAACGAAGAAGAAGCCGACAGCGGTAACTTCACCTGGGGGCAAACCATCACCCGCTCGTATTTGCCCAATGAGAATGCCAAGTACTTTAATGCGGATGATAACCTGGTGGACTGGCTGCGTCAGTTTTCTACCGAAAAAGATGAAACCTATATCCGTGGATTCTTAGGTAAAATGCTTTTCTCAGGAGAAGAGGTATTTAAAAAATCGAATGTGCTCTCCGGTGGTGAAAAAGTACGTTGCATGGTTTCACGTATGATGTTAACCAATGCCAACTGCTTAGTATTGGATGAACCTACCAACCACCTTGATCTGGAAACTATCACCGCGTTTAACAATGCGTTGATGGACTGGAAACACATTATACTGCTTACCTCGCATGACCACGAGTTTATGCAAACCATTGCCAACCGCATTATTGAAATTACTCCTAAAGGCATTATCGACAAGCGCATGACTTACGATGAATACCTTACTGATGAAAACGTGCGTGCCCAACGTGACAGCATGTACGGCACACATGTGGCTATATAAAGATGCGCTACGGGTTAACGTTTCTGCTGTTACTACTCGTTACAATTATACTCCTCAGTAATAAAGCGGACACTGTTGCCTCCTTGCCCGGATATGACTTCTCCCGTCCTGATGGACGACTCTTGTTGCCTCCCGTTTTACATGAAATATCAGGCATCGCACTTATTGACAGCTCTACCATGGCCTGCGTGCAGGACGAAAAAGGGATAATCTATATCTACGATTTACACTCCACAAAAATTAAACGCGAAATTCATTTCGGCACTGATGGAGATTATGAAGGATTGTGCAGGGTAAACAACACGTTTTATGTGTTACAAAGTGACGGAATTCTTTTTGAGGTAAACCAGATAGCCGGAAGGCCGCTTCAGGTAAAAAAATACCTTACTGACTTACCTGCCAACAACAGTGAAGGTTTATGTTACGACAGCAAAAACAAACGTCTGCTGATAGGCATAAAAGGCAAACCCGGCAAAGGTGCGCAATGGAAGGACCAGCGTTTGATTTATGCGTTTGACTTACAAAAAAAGCAACTCAGTGCTCAGCCCGTGTACAGTTTTAATCTGGAACAAATCAAACAGTTTGTATCAACACACCGCATACAACTTCCTGTAAAGGGAAAAAAGAACGGGGAACAACCTGTTGTTAAACTGATGACTTCAGCAATTGGTATCCACCCGTTAAATGTCCATTTGTATATTCTCTCAGCAACGGAACACCTGCTGTATATTTTTAACAGAACAGGAGAATTGCAACATATAGAAACACTTCGGGCTTCCCTCTTTAACAAAGCCGAAGGAATAACTTTTTATGCCAACGGAGACGTACTCATATCAAATGAAGGGCAACAACTACGGCCCACTTTGCTCCGATTCATCTACGTAAAAAAATAAGGTACAACGAAACCTTTACATACGCGTTATATTTGCTGTTCAACTATCGATATGCTGAATCCCGAAAAATGGTTGGAAAAATACGGGGACTACCTCTATTCACTGGCCATGTTAAAAACAGGAAAAAAAGAAGTGTCAGAAGACCTGGTGCAGGACACCTTCGTTTCTGCCTTTGGGGCCATTGATTCTTTTCGCGGTGGCAGTGCTGAAAAAACGTGGCTGGTTTCTATTCTCCAAAATAAAATCACTGACTACTACAGAAAGAAGGATGTGCTCAAAGATTCGGATGATTACCTCCAGCAAACGGACACCACTTTCTACAGCAATTTTTTCGATACTGAAAGCGGGCACTGGAACACCGGATACGCCTCAAACGAATGGCTGGTAACAGACAACCCTTCTGAACAAAAAGAGTTTTATACTGTTCTACATAAATGCATAGAAAAAATGCCGGCAAAACTCTCCGGTGTGTTTCTGTCTAAATTTATGGATGAAAATACTTCAGAAAATATTTGTAAGGAAATGAACCTTTCTCCGTCTAACTATTGGGTCATTATTCATCGGGCAAAGCTGCTCATGAAAAACTGCCTGGAACTAAATTGGTTTATTAAATAAATGAAGATGCGGGGCGTAAAACAACTGTTCAGTAACTGTAAGGAAGCTACCCTGCTCACGGTAAAAAGTGAGGAGGTGAAGCTATCTTTCCCTGAGCGCGTGCAGTTGGG
Organism: Bacteroidia bacterium; assembly: GCA_035299275.1. Classification (GTDB taxonomy): domain Bacteria; phylum Bacteroidota; class Bacteroidia; order UKL13-3; family UKL13-3; genus JAGPCK01. Next base: position 679 of record DATGWX010000033.1, on the reverse strand, counting down.
TATACACCTGCTGTATTGCAGCACCTGCAGGCGTTTCAAAAAAGAATCTGAAAAACTTAACGTATACTTTCTGCAACTCCATGAACACTTACTGAAAGAACCACCCTATAGAATGAGTGAACAGTTGAAAGCAACGTTACAATCCAGATTGAAAAAATAATATTTCAAAAAAAAAGAATTGACTGATGTAAGGAATTCCGAATATGTCCGTCTATACATGTACTAAATTGTTACAGTATGCCCCACACCAATTCATTTTACTTAGGCGCTATGTTGTTACTGGCGACTACCATCACCACCGTTTTTTATGCCTGTGGCCAGACAAACAAACAAGCAGACAAACAGAACGTACAAACAAAAAACACATCTATGACAGATTCCATCATTAAAACAGAAGAAGAGTGGAAAAAACAACTCAGTGCGGAACAGTATTATGTGCTGAGACAAAAAGGGACTGAAAAACCTTTTACCGGAGAATTGCTCATGAATAAAAAGAAAGGCATATACACCTGTGCCGCCTGCGGAAACGAGCTGTTTACGGATGAAATGAAGTTCGACTCACATTGCGGCTGGCCGAGTTTTGACAAAGAAATTGCCGGAGGAAAAATAAAAACACACGAAGACGTATCACACGGCATGCGCAGAACTGAAATAACCTGTGCGCGTTGTGGTGGTCACT
>DATGWX010000032.1:0-6655 GCA_035299275.1 Bacteroidia bacterium | reverse complement strand
GATGAACGTGAAAAGATTGTTTTCCATACCGCTGCTGTTGTTGTATGTATTGAGTAGTACAGGCATTCCGTTGGAAGCACATTTCTGCGGAAGTAAGCTTTCTGATTTGTCCCTTTTCAGTGCTGGGCATTCAGACGACTGTTGCTCTGCTCCTGCTAAACGCAGAAAAATGAATTGCTGCAGCAATACACAGCTCAAGGTTACGATAGAGGACACACATGTCAACTCTGCAACTTTACAACTGAAGTGGCCCAAATTTACCACGTCTCTGCAACAGTTATTTTACCAGACTAAAACAATAGTGCAGGTATGTTCTGTAAAAAACAGTGAAGTAAACAGGTGGGTGGACCCGCCTCCGCTATCAGGGAATAACCTGTATCTATCCATTGGTGTATTTTTGATTTAGTGAAGGTTGTGTGACATAAGTTGTCAGCCGTTTTTTCATTATTCACTAATTCAATTTTATTACCATGAGAACATTAAAAACACTTTTATTTCTGATTGGCCTGTTTACAGGCTCAACCAGTTTCGGTCAAAGTAAAGACACTACAGTAACCTTTAAAGTTTACGGCAATTGCGAGATGTGCAAGAGCACCATTGAAAACGCTGTAGATGTTAAAGGAGTAAAAACTGCAGATTGGAACATTAAAACGGGCCTTATCACCCTCACTTATCAGCAACAAAAAATTACACTCGATAAAATTCATGAGTTAATTGCAGCAGCAGGTTACGATACTGACCAAAAAACTGCAGACTCTGCCATTTACAAAAACCTTACCCCTTGTTGCCAATACGAAAGGAAAAAACAATGAACCGTCTGCTGTATTTTTTACCGCTGCTGTTAGCGGTTAATACTTCTGCTCAATCTGTCATCAAAGGAACCGTTCACGATGTAAAAGACCGTCAGCCATTAGCAGGTGTTACGGTATTCTGGTTACACAATATGCAATCAGTAAGTACAGATGCTAATGGAAATTTCACCCTGCCGGTTGACAGCAATGCGGTGCAACTGGTGTTCTCCTACTCCGGTTACACAAATGACACTATCCGTTACCGCGGTCAAAGCACAGTGCTTATTTACCTGCGTAAAACCGTTGAGTTGGGAGAAGTGGTAGTGGAAGATAAACAAAGTTCCATATCCATTAATCCGCTGGGCATACAAAAAACGGAGGTGATGACACAAAAGGAACTGCGAAAAGCTGCCTGTTGTAATTTGTCTGAAAGTTTTGAAACCAGTACCTCCGTTGACGTAGCTTATGCAGATGCCATTACCGGTGTAAAACAAATTCAATTGCTGGGGCTCGAGGGCAAATACACTTTAATGACCATCGAGAATCAACCCCGTATGCGAGGTTTGGCCACTAATTTTGGGCTGAATTACATTCCCGGCACTTGGGTAGAGTCTATTCAATTAAGTAAAGGAACAGGAACCGTAGTCAACGGGTATGAGAGCATTGGCGGACAAATTAATGTGGAGTTGCAAAAACCACACAAGAGCGAACGTCTGTATTTTAATCAATACATCAATTCAATGGGACGTAATGAAACAAATCTAAATCTCGCTCATAAAATCAACTCCAAATGGAGTACTAACTTATTGCTTCATGCTGATTTGTTTGATGGTAAAATCGACATGAACAATGATCAGTTTCTGGATATTCCGGTAAACAACCAGTTGGGTTTAATGAATGGTTGGAAATACATGGGCACCAACGGACTGGAATCTGAGTTTGGTATAAAACTGCTAAACGAAAACCGTTACGGAGGAGAAGCAGCTTTTGACCCCATACATGAAAAAGGTACAACACGCGATTATGGGGTGGTATTAACTACCAAACGTTACGAAGCCTTTGGTAAAATAGGGTATGTTTGGGATACCAAAAGCTACAAGAGTCTTGGCTTTACCAGCACCTATACCTACCATGACCAGAACAATTACTTTGGTACCAAACACTATACAGGGTTGGAAGAGAGTTTTTACAGCAACCTTATTTACAATTACACCACTGTAAACAATAAACATGGATTTAAAACAGGTGCCAGTTTATTGATAGATGATTACAGGGAGCGGTATGATTCTCTCACTTTCAACCGTGCTGAAATGGTACCGGGAGTATTTGGCGAATATACCTGGAGCCCCTCTACACGATTCTCCTGGATTGCCGGCCTGCGCTATGATATGCATAATTTGTTTGGCAACTTCTTTACTCCACGCACGCATTTACGCTATGCCGTAAACAGCCATTTAACCTTACGTGCATCAGCGGGAAGAGGTTTGCGTGTGGCCAATATTTTTGCAGAGAACACCGCACTGTTTGTAAGTTCACGCAATCTGTTTATTCTTCCTTCCACCAACAAAGGTTTTGGTTTGCAGCCTGAAGTAGCCTGGAACTATGGTTTAAATGTGATGTACGACTTTAAACTGTTTTACCGCAAAGGCAGCATAAGTATGGATTATTACCGCACCGATTTCGAGAACCAGGTAATTGCCGACCGCGATTTCTCCACCAATGCCCTGTTAATATACAACAGACAGAATGCCGCTTACGTAAACAGTTGGCAGTTGGAGTTAAATTATGAGCTGGTAAAACGACTTGATTTTAAAACTGCTTACCGCTTCTTAGATATGCAAACCCGCTACCTCAGCGGCACCATGCAACAGCCTTTTATAGCCCGTAACCGCTACTTTGTGAATATGGAATACACTACCAAAAAGAAGTGGAGCTTTGATTATACGTTACAGTGGTTTGGCCCTAAACGCATACCACAAACTACCGGCAACCCTATAGAAGATCAAATGGGCAACTACTCTCCTGCTTACACCACCATGAATGCACAAATAAGCAAGCAATGGAAAAAATTGAATGCCTACCTTGGTGTAGAAAACCTGACCAACTACCGTCAAAAGGATTTGATTTTGGGTGCTCAACAGCCTTTTGCCACTGGCTTTGATGCTTCCATGGTGTGGGGCCCGGTGATTGGCCGCATGGTTTATGCAGGAATACGGTATAAGATTAAGTAAGCTTTATCTTCTTGGTTGTATAGGTTCTAAACGGCATTTTAAATGATATGGTTTGCTAACAGCATTCAATTTTGCAGATAGGCCAAACTTGCAGAACTCAACATCTAAAATTACATAAGGTAAATTCATACCTTGCATCTTCGTTATGAAGGCTGCATCATCTATTTTTCATAAAGCGAGCACCAAGCTGTGGGTGTGGCGATTGAGGTACATCAACAACAAAAACTTTCTGCTTATAGTGAGCGGGGTAATTGGTTTGGTGGCTGGTATTACGGCCATTTTGCTCAAAACATTAGTACGTTTTATTGAGGACCAGTTGTTTCATAGCACAGCGGCCGAGCAGTTCAATTGGCTTTACCTGTTCTTTCCGCTTGTGGGTATTTTGTTAACTGTGTTTTATGTACAACGTTTTAGAAAAGGCAAACTGGGGAGAGGTATCAGCAACATTATTTATGCTGTGAACCGCAAAAGCGGAGATGTAGAAAAAGACAAAATGTACTCGCATGTAATTACCAGTGCCATTACAGTTGGTTGCGGTGGTTCCTGCGGGTTGGAAGCTCCTATTGTGGTAACGGGTTCGGCTATTGGCTCCAATGTGGCCAAAGCCCTGCGGTTTAGCGTAAAAGAACGTACATTGTTATTGGCATCAGGTGCTGCAGCCGGAATTTCTGCGGTGTTTAATGCTCCCTTAGGCGGTGTTATTTTTGCCCTGGAGGTATTGTTGCCTGAGTTTACTATTCCGGCTTTTATTCCTTTGCTTATTGCATCAGCAACTGCAGCTGTTGTATCCAATATTTTTAACAGCGGGCAGTTGTTCTTTTTAGTTACGGAAGGTTGGGAAGCTGCTGCTATCCCTTACTACTTTCTATTGGCAGTATGTTGCGGGCTCATTTCAGTATACATGATTCGTTTGTCGTTGTCCTTTGAAGGTTACCTTAGAGGTCTCCCTTTCAAATACCGAAAGGCCATTGTAGGTGGCATAGGTTTAAGTGTTATGATATTTTTTGTGCCGGTATTGTATGGTGAAGGTTACAGCTCGGTCAACAATTTACTCAACGGCAAATACCTGCTTATGTTTAACAATACCTTTCTTTATCCTTTCAGAGATGTGCAAGGTGCAGTACTTGTATTGGGTGTGGCCATTATTGGTTTAAAGGTTATTGCTACGGCTCTAACCATTGGCTCAGGAGGTAATGGAGGTATTTTTGCTCCCTCTTTATTTACCGGTGCCTTTACCGGATTTATTTTTGCTTTTGGTGTCAACCTTACCGGTGTGCATGAGTTAAACCTGTCCAACTTTACTGTAGCAGGTATGGCAGGTATTTTAAGCGGTGTGGTACACGCTCCGCTCACGGCTATTTTTTTGATTGCTGAAGCTACTGCGGGTTATAAGTTGTTTGTGCCACTTATGATTGTATCGGCCATGTCGTTTTTTATAACCAGGTATTTTGAACCGTTTTCAATCTACACCAAAAAGCTGGCTGCACGCGGGCATTTGTCAACCAAAGACAAGGATGAAAACCTGCTGGACATGATGCGCATTCACAATTTACTGGAAACAGATTTTAAACCCGTTACTATGAACACTACACTGGGCGAATTGATTGAAGTGATTGCCAGCTGTAAAAGAAACATTTTCCCTGTGTTGAACGAGCAACAACAACTTTTAGGCGTGGTGTATCTGGATAATATCCGTGAAATTATGTTCAACACTTCGCGTTATGAAAACACACTGGTCAAAGATTTTTATTTACCCCTCACTGCTTACATTGATATCAACAGCCCCATGTCGGAAGTAATGCATACGTTTGAAAAATCAAAGGTGTGGAATCTACCGGTTTTGCAAAACGGACATTATATAGGGTTTGTTTCCAAATCGCATATTTTTAATGAATACCGCAAACTGCTCATAAAAAACGGTAAGACTAAAGAAATTCAGATTTAACCGTATTTTTGGATGCACATGAAAGCAATTGGTTTTTATCTGACTCTTCCGCTTATTTATTTGATTTCCATACTACCCTTTCCCATACTGTACCTTTTGGCTGATGTGGTGTACGTGATATTGTTTTATGTTACCGGTTACAGGAAAAAAGTAGTGTACGAAAATTTGCGCAAAGCATTTCCGCAAAAGAGCACAGAGGAGATTGACCGGGTGGCTAAAGATTTTTATCACAACCTGAGTGACATGTTACTGGAAACGTTTAAGATGCTTACCATATCAGGCGAGAATCTTAAAAAGCGCATTCGTTTTGTTGATACCGGAATTTACTACGAATTGAAAGAAGAGGGATGCAAAGGTATTGTTGTGATTATGTCGCATCAGTTTAACTGGGAATGGTCCAATCCTTCCACCTCGCTTCATTTGCCTGATTTAAAAATTCAGGGATTATATAAAAAGCTATCCAATCCCTACTTTGAGAAGTTTATTTACAAAATGCGTATTCGCTTTGGCACTAATATGATTCCGGTGGAGCATACTTTTCGGGAAATGTTACGCAATAGCAAGAATCAATTTACAGTTACGGCTTTTGTGGGCGACCAAACCCCTTCTGATGTTAAAAATGCGTATTGGACAACGTTTTTGAATCAGGATACACCTGTGTTCAGAGGCACAGAGCAGGTAGCACTGAAACTGAAGATGGCTGTAATATTTGGCACCATTAAAAAAACAGGTCGCGGATATTATGAAATTTACCAGGAGCTGCTTACCAAAGATGTGTCGGCTATGAAAACAGACGAGTTAACGGAACTGCATACCCGTAAGTTGGAAGAAGTCATCAATACTGATCCTGCATCGTGGTTGTGGAGCCACCGTAGATGGAAGCACAAAAAGCCTGATTATTTTTTTGATTCAGGAAAGTGAGCGGCTCTTTTATTGCGCACTTTTGCTCTGTAGGCATTCATTACCGGAATTGCGGTTACCACCACCATGCCTATTACAATATAACCAAGGTAGTCACTTGCATTGGGTATGGTTTTTCCCATAAAATAACCCGCATTAATAACGACCAAAACCCACATGGCTGAGCCTGAGATATTGAACAACATAAACTTTTTCAAATCCATGTTGATGATACCTGCCACAATGGGTGCAAAGGTGCGCACAATAGGTAGAAAACGGCCTATGATAAGTGTTTTCCCTCCATACTTCTGGTAATAACCACGTGCAATTTCAATGTGTTTTTTCTTGAAGAAAAAAGAGTCGGGTCGGTTAAGTAAAGCCTGCCCTGTCTTATGCCCGAAGTAGTAACCAAAAGAATATCCCAATACTCCGGCTATACCTACCAGCAGCAATACCTGTTCAATGGGTTCTTTAATAATTCCTGTTGCTGTGAGTAAGCCTGCGGTAAACAACAAAGAATCACCTGGCAAGAAGAAGCCGAAGAATACACCGTTTTCAGCAAACACTACTACGAACAATAATACTAGTCCGCCATAGTGAATAATGGATTCCGGGTTAACCAGTTTTTGTAATAAGTCCCAAAGTTCGGTCATCTTGTACCGCGTATTTTCACAAATATGCACATTTCAAGTGATTCTTTTATTACCGGCCCGGTGCAAAACAAAACCGCCTCCCCGGTTTCCCAAGGAGGCGGCTGCTATTTGTTTTAAAATCAGTTAGTCAAGTTT
>DATGWX010000031.1:0-2265 GCA_035299275.1 Bacteroidia bacterium | reverse complement strand
ATGGATCAAGTGATACAACCACAAATCCTGAGTTGGCGGATGCCTACGGTGATGGTCAGTATGTGTATACTAAGCCTGTCTGGTGGGCAGGAGGTTCATAGAAGAAGGATTTTTTTAATTTTATTATGAGGTGTCTTTTTCACAGGCACCTCTTTTCTTTATATGGATTAGGTTTTTAGATTTTTGGGGATTTTAACCAGCTTAACTCGCAAATTTTTTATCAACAAACAAGGTCGGATGTTACATTGAACTCACCGGCCTCGTGTGCTACCTGCAGGCTGAAGATTGCTATGCAGTCGTGTATTGCGTTTCTACAAAAGAGACTAAAAACATGGACGTAGTGGCGAAGGCTAGATTAACCCGTACATAGTGTTCCTCCAAAAGTAGCCGGCAATCGCTGTTCCTACGGATTATAACAAGATCCCGAAAGATTCACTTATCCTATAAATGAACAGATGCTTAATGCTGCCAATTACACCAGGGCTTCACAAAGCATCGGAGGTGATTTGATGACGCCAGAAATCTTCCGGGATGTTGCCGCTCCGGTAACCCCATAAACCTTTTAATAACAAGCTCTTAAAAGCACCCCGATCCATTGGGTGCTTTTTTTATATTCTATTTTCACAAAAAAGCTGTGGAATTAAAAATGATTTTAGTCATACTTCTAAAGAAATAGGTGGTAATATTTTAACATAAATTAAATAGGAAATACTAAAAGAAAAGAAATACTCCTTATTAGGTTATAAACTTTATATCCTCATATTGTGGGGGGTTTAATCTGTTTGGAGCTTCTTATTTTAACATTTATTAAATGACTGCTTTTAGTTTTTTTTCTACTTTGGCTGCTCAAATTTTAATCTAAAACAAAAATCTATGAAGAAAGTCTATCTTTTGTTTTTGTTTGTGTTCATAGGGGTTTCAGCGCTGTGGGCACAATCAAACTTAGTTACTGGTACGGTGAGCTCTGCCGTCGACGGGGAAGGCCCTATTGCAGGAGCTACTGTCCAGGTTAAAGGTACTACTATCGGAGCATTGACCGATATAAACGGTAAATACTCCATTTCTGTACCTTCGGGCTCAACAACTCTTGTTTTCTCCTATATCGGGATGAAAACTTCAGAAGTTGCGATTGAGGGGAGGAGTGTCGTAAGTGTTGCACTGGAATCAGATCTGATAGGCCTTAATGAGGTCGTTGTAACGGCAATGGGAATCTCCCGTGAGAAAAAAGCGCTCGGTTACGCAGTTCAGGATGTAAAATCAGAGGAGCTTACACAAGCTTCAAGTCCAAGCCTGGGCAACGCATTGCAGGGAAAGATCGCCGGTGTTGAAATTGCTCCCTCGTCAGGGATGCCCGGAGCTTCTTCAAAAATCACAATCCGCGGTTCGCGTTCCTTTACAGGTGATAATACTCCACTCTATGTTGTTGATGGTATGCCTATCACCTCATCGGCTGACGTGAGCACAGGAAACTCTGTAACAGGTACAGACTTTGCAAACCGTGCTGTTGATATTGATCCTAACGATATTGAAAGCATTAACGTTCTTAAAGGACAGGCTGCTTCTGCTCTTTATGGAATGAGAGCTTCAAACGGTGTAATTATCATCACCACGAAGAGTGGCAAAGGTGCCAGCAGCTCCGCACCGGAACTGACTCTTAATTCAAGCATCTCTTTCGATGCTGTTTCCGTACTTCCTGATTTCCAGAAAGAATTTGCACAGGGTACAGGCGGTGCTTACGTGTACAACTCATCAATGAGCTGGGGACCGGTTATTTCTGAATTGGCAAATAATGCCACATACGGAGGGAACGTTACAAATGCCAATACCACAAGGGATGGAATGCAGCCTGGTAAGTACTATGTGCGCCAGAGAGCATTGGCCGGTGTTAATCCATGGGTTGAGCCTCAGGTTTATAACAATGCTGAAGATTTCTTCAGGCAGGGTATGACAATAAGCAATAACGTGAATGTTGCACAGCGTTTTGATAAAGGAAATTATTCCTTTTCAGTAGGTAATACAAATTCAAGCGGAATTGTACCTTCAACTGGTCTTGATCGCTACAATGTCAAACTTGGTGGGGATGCAAAATTGAACAGCAAATTCTCAACAGGATTTTCAGGTAATTTCATCAACTCCAAAATATCAAAGCAGTCATCAGCAAACAATGGAATTGTTGCTACTGTGTATGGTGCACCCCCAAGCTATGATCTTGCCGGCATCCCTTCATTTGTGGCAGGTGACGCAACAGTGCAGAATACTTATCGT
>DATGWX010000030.1:0-4822 GCA_035299275.1 Bacteroidia bacterium | reverse complement strand
GATGAAGCACTTTCCTTACCCACCGAACATGCAGCAAAACTTGCATTGCGTACACAACAGGTTATTGCATACGAGAGTGGCGTTACTGATACAGTTGATCCTTTGGCCGGGTCTTACTTTGTAGAAACACTTACCACGCAATTGGAAGAAGAAGCATGGAAATACATTCAACGTATTGATGCTATGGGCGGCTCGGTTAATGCAATTGAAGAAGGATACATTCAGAAAGAAATAGCTGACGCCTCCTTTGCTTACCAGAAAGCGATTGAGAATAACACGAAAATTATAGTAGGAGTAAATAAATTTACTTCAGCAGAAAAAAATAACACGGAAATTCTGAGGGTAGATGACAGCATCCGTAAAGTGCAGATGGAAAAACTGAAGCAGTTGAAGTCAGAGCGCGATAACGAAAAGGTGAACGCTATTCTTCAGCAACTCTCAACTGATGCAGGCGCAGGGGTGAACCTTATGCCGGGAATTATTGAAGCCGTTGAGCATTATGCAACATTGGGCGAGATTGCCGATGTATTCAGAAACGTATTCGGAGAATACCAGCAGTCATAACCATGAAGCTGCGGATTTTACATATAGCGTTATGTGCATGGATTTTTGTTTCCTGTAGGTCGTATTACCAGCCGGAGTTTATTTCCGCTAATTCAACCAACATCAATAAAGAAACAGTTGCCAAAGATGACAGTGCTGTGTCGGCCATTATTTATCCTTACAAAATGGCGCTTGATACCATCATGTCGCAGGTGCTTGTAGAGAATCTTTCGGTACTGACTAAAGCTAAGCCGGAAGGCACATTGAACAATATGTTTTGCGATGTTCAGTTGGAACTGGTAGGTAACCAGCACGAAGAGTTTGCACCGATGTTTTGTGTAATGAATTACGGAGGAATAAGGTTACCTTCCATTGCTGCAGGAAACATTACACGGGGTAAAATTTATGAGTTGATGCCGTTTGACAACGAAGTGGTGATTGCAAAAATAAAAGCTTCAACTGTAAAAGAGTTGTGTGATAAAATTGCAGCAAAAGGCGGTGAACCGGTGGCCGGAATTTCAATGAGCATAAAAGCAAACGCTGCAAGTGACATTAAGATAAACAACATGCCATTGAATGATACTGCACTGTATTATGTATTGGTATCAGATTATATGTTAAACGGGGGAGACGGATACGGATTTTTAAAAGAACAGGCTGTAAGTATATATCCGTTAAACGTAAAGGTACGTGATGTGATTATCGGAGAGTTGGAATTGATGCAAGCCAAAGGGCTCAAATTATCAGCAGTAAAAGATGGACGGATTAAAGAAGTTAAATAGGGCGGAATTTCTGCGGTTAAGCGGAATGACAGCCGGTGCATTTGCACTGAGCCAGTTCCCTGTTGACCTTTTGGCTGCGGATGAAGAGGGTGAAAAAATCACCATTTTACATACCAATGATTGGCACAGTCGCATTGAACCTTTCCCCATGGACGGTTCACGAAATCAGGGGCAGGGTGGTGCAGCGGCACGGGCGGCATTGATAAAGAAAATTCGCAGTGAGGAAAAAAACGTATTGCTGCTGGATGCGGGTGATATTGTTCAGGGAACACCTTACTATAATTTTTTCGGTGGAGAACCTGAAATCAGGCTGATGAATGAAATGCACTATGATGTGGCCACTATGGGCAACCATGATTTTGATAACGGGCTTACCGGTTTACAGCACATGGTTAAGGCAGCGGCATTTCCTTTTGTAATAGCTAACTATGATTTTAAGAATACTCCTTTGCAATACCTTACGCGGCCATACAAAGTTTTTACCTTCGATAAAATAAAAGTTGGTGTGGTTGGAGTTGGTATTAACCCGCATGAGTTAATACCGAAAAATTTATTTGGTGATACACTGTACACTGATGCACTTGTTGCAGCGAACACTTATGCCGCAGAACTGAAGCATGAGCACAAATGTGATTTGATTATTTGCCTTTCGCATTTGGGGTACCAGTACACCGAGAAAAAACTAAGTGATGAAGTATTAGCTGCCCAGAGTGAAAATATTGACCTCATTATAGGCGGACATACACACACTTTTTTAGACAAACCAAAAGAAATTCTGAATAAGAAAAATAAAAGAGTTATTATTAACCAAGTTGGTTGGGCCGGACTTAAATTAGGCAGGCTTGACTGGCATTTTCACAAAAAGAGAACGAAAATTTTCGCCACCTCCCATACTGTGAAAAAAGTTGAAAAATCAATCTGAGAAAAATTTTTTTATTCAGAAAATTATATACAATTTTCAGAACTGAAAACGGAATTAGACACTATGACAGAAAAAACTTGTGAATCAGTATGGAACGATTGTTTGGGCATTATAAAAGATAATGTTCCTCACCAAAGTTTCAAGACCTGGTTCGAGCCCATAAGGCCAGTTAAGCTAGACAATAAAATTTTAACCATCCAAGTGCCCAGCCAGTTTTTTTATGAATGGCTCGAAGAACACTACGTCACACTTCTCAAGAAAACGCTTAAACACGTTTTGGGCCCCGGCTCAAGATTGGAGTACAGCATAATAGTTGAAAACAGCTCGTCTAATTCCAAGCCGTACACTATTAATGTACCAACCAATTCTGCCGCCAGAGCTGACAATCCGAATGTAGGAGTTCCGTTAAATATCGGTACCAGCATTCGAAACCCGTTTATTATTCCGGGTCTCAAGAAAATCAATATTGAGTCGAATCTTAATCAGAATTATTCTTTCGATACTTTTATAGAAGGAGAGTGCAACCGTTTGGCCCGTTCAGCAGGTTACGCTGTTGCCAATAAACCCGGAGGAACTGCTTTTAATCCGTTAATGATTTTTGGTGGTGTAGGTTTAGGTAAAACACATCTTATCCATGCCATAGGCAATCAGATTAAGATGAACAACAAGAACAAGATTGTTCTTTATGTAGCTGCTGAGAAGTTCATCAACCAGTTTGTGGAGTCCATTAAGAATAACACCAATCAGGATTTCACTAATTTCTATCAGTATGTGGATGTACTTATAGTAGATGATGTACACCAACTTGCAGGAAAAGAAAAAACACAGGAAATATTCTTCAATATCTTTAACCACTTGCACCAGTCGGGCAAACAATTGATTCTGACTTCTGATCGTGCACCAAAAGACTTGAAGGGTATGGATGAGCGTTTGCTCTCCCGTTTCAAATGGGGTTTAACTGCAGATTTGCAGGTGCCCGATTTCGAAACACGTTTAGCTATACTTGAGCAAAAAATGTATGCTGACGGTATTACCCTGCACAAAGATGTGGTAGAGTATGTTGCACACAATATCAATACCAACGTTCGCGAACTGGAAGGTGCTCTCATCTCCCTGCTTGCTCAGTCGTCACTTAACCGCAAAGAGGTTGACCTTGAACTGGCCAAGCAGATGCTGAAGAACTTTGTGAAGAATACCTCGCGTGAGATTTCTATTGAGTACATTCAGAAAATGGTGTGTGAATATTTCACCATCGGAGTTGATCTGGTTAAATCAAAAACACGTAAACGTGAAATAGTACAGGCCCGTCAGATTTCCATGTACTTTGCCAAAGACTTAACCAAGGCTTCCCTCAAAACCATCGGTATGCACTTTGGCGGTCGTGATCACTCCACCGTAATTCACGCTTGCCAAACAGTAAACGATTTGATGGAAACAGATAAGAAGTTTAAATCAGACGTGGAAGAGTTAACCAAACGCATTAAGATTAATATGCTCTAAACAGCCGTAAGCTCTATAAACAAAAACGCTCTGTAAATTTTTACGGAGCGTTTTTGTTTTAGAAAATATACCTCGCTTCAAACCGTGCGGTGTGAATGGCATCAAATCCTTCTGACTTTCGTCCATCATACAGGATGTTGATTTGAATACTGTTACTTAATCGTTGTTGAAAGGTAAGGTTCCACAACATGTTGTTGCCTTTTTGCAAACCCTGCAGCATGTCAAAACCTACCTGTGAGTTCACGTTACCATTAAAGCTGACTTTGAACTGACTGAGTTTGGCTGTGAGTACTCCTTTCTCCAGAATGTTGTAACGAAACTCAGCTCCTACCTCGCGATTGGTGGCTTGTTCATTACCCAGTTCCTGTGCATTGCCTGCGCTGTAATATGAGTACAAAGCACTGGTGCGCAAATTGGTGTTTACCTGATAGGTCAACTTGGGTTTAGTTTCATAATATACAAAACTGAAATTATTGGTGCTGAAAAATTGTGAACTGTACGCTTTGTGTCCGGTAATGGAGTTCACGTTAATGGACCACGCACTACCCGGACTGTATCTGATGTTGAGTCCCTGTTCCAGTTTTAAGCGACTTTCAAAGCCATTGGTGAGTTGGTTTTTGCTTCGCGTTTGTTGCCAGGTGTAATCAGCACCAAAAACAGGATTGTTGCGCTGGAAGAAAAAGGTATTGCGTAAATCGGAAGAGGTACTTACCAGTTCAGTATCGTTAACATTAAGTTCAAAGGGGTTGAGGTAGTTGAGCGTGTTATTGTTTTTTACTTTGCGGTCAATGCGAATGCCGGTGATGTTACTGAACAGGGAAAGGAATTTTTTAAGTCCGGTTTTAGTGTTCCATACTTCAGCAGGGTTAATGTTGAGCGTTTGGTTAAACTGATTGCTGCGTACACTAATGAATGTATTGGTGGGCAAAAATACTTTGATGTAATTCGCCTGATTGGGAAATGGTGCCGGTACAAACTCATTGTTTTCCTGTACTTCGTTTTCATTAAAATCGTACCATGCATACAAACCTTGCCCTGGGCGCACTTCCACGTATTGAAAATCGCGCACCAGTTC
>DATGWX010000029.1:0-3548 GCA_035299275.1 Bacteroidia bacterium | reverse complement strand
GTGCATGCGTTGCCTCCTGTTTCAGCCTCCTTGGATACAGTTGTTTGTCCGGGTCAACGCATCATGATTTTTGCCGGGGGTGCACTGAATTATAAATGGACCCCCGATGTAAATATTAACAGTACGAATATTTCCAACCCGGAAGTTTTCCCTTATACAGATCGTTTCTACAAAGTAAAAGGAACTGATGCCAACGGTTGTATTGCGTATGATAGTGTTAAAATTTCCATGAAACCCCTACCACCGGCCAGCGCAGGGCTTGATACCTCTATTTGTCGCGGAGACAAAGCATCATTGACAGGCAGCGGAGGAGTGGAGTATTTATGGAACCCCATTTCGAACCTGAGTAATGCTTCTTCATCTAACACATTTGCTCAACCGCTTATTTCTACTACTTATACTTTAATGGTTAAGGGTATGAACGGATGTTACGGGTTTGATAGTGTTACGGTTTATGTACGACAACTGCCGCAAATCAATGCCAGTGTCGATCAAACCATATGTGAAAAAGACAGTGTACTGTTAAGTGCAAACTCTCCTTCAGGCTCTACATTTGAATGGAGAAATAAAGCAGGTCAGGTAGTATCAAGCTCTGCCTCATTTTGGGCAATGCCACCGGCAACTGACGAATACACCGTAAAAACTTCAGATGGAACCTGCACCAGCTTGGGTGAGTCTGTTAACGTGAAAGTAGAGCCTATTCCCAGTTCAGCATTTAAAACAGATGTAGCAGAAGGAAAATATCCTTTGGGAGTGAAGTTTACCAACCAGTCAACAGGCGATATTGTAAGCTACCTGTGGGATTTTGGGGACTCCATCGGGGTATCTACAGACCGCGACCCTTCGTATATCTATAACAAACCGGGCACCTACAAAGTAAAACTGAAAGCCTTTACCTCAAAAGGATGTTGGCAAGAGTACGAGTTCGATGGTATTCGGGTGTATGACTATTCGGATATTCATATTCCAACGGCATTCTCACCAAATGAAGACGGCTTGAACGATGTGTTTCAGGTAACCACAGGCGAAATGAAGTGGATGCGCATGATTATACTGAACAAGTGGGGACAAATTATCTACGAAGGCAGTTGGTCAAGAGGACAAGTACCGCTCACCTGGGATGGTAAATTCAACAATGTCCCTGTACAGGATGGAGTGTATGTGTACACCATAGAAGCCAAAGGTTTTGATGACAAGTACCGCTACCTGAAAGGGGAGATTACCCTGCTCAGGTAATCTAAAACTTTAACGTTTTTTACTTGAATTTCTGGAGTTAAGTAGTCAGCGCCATGCGAAAATTGTTAATGACGTGTTTCGATTGCACCACTATCAACAGCTTTTTTTACACTTGGACAACTTTTTATAAGACAAGTCATCTTAAAAGGCATGGCGATACAATTGAAACTATACTAACAGTGACTAATGTAAGATAATGTAAGCTCTTAGCTTTGAAACTAATCGCTCTAAATACGCTCTGTAGCAAGTGCCCAATCCTTAATTATCAAAACTCTCCGAATCGGAAAGCGAGGTAAAAACCCGGAGAAGATAGTTGGTCATCCGAAATTTTACTGTACTGATTGGTTTGGAAGAAAGTATGAGAATACGTAACCCCCAGCGAGGTTCTGAAATGTTTTGATATATTTAGTTCTGCCTCTGCATAAGGTTCAATAAATGCATAGTAGGTGTTGGAAGCATTGTAAAACTGGTAGGTTGCATCATCAACAATGCGGGCCTTAATCTCACCGCCACCAAATCCCACCCCAAACACAGGGTGAATCAGTTTGTAGGTTTTGGGTATGTAGGCCAGGTGTGTCACCCCCATGCGGTTTTCCCAATGTTGTTCTACAATGGCCAGGTCAAAGTAATTGTAAGGCAACTTTATTTTTGAAACAGTTTGGCCTATGGTTGAAGCAATCAAAAACTTATCACTCAGGTACCATCCCAACTGTATGCCTGCGGTAAAAGCATTCTTTCCGGCTATGGTATGTAACCTGGGAGCAACGCCCACAAACCCGATGCTACCACTTACTCCGTCTTTTACCAAGGTGAGTTTTTGGTATACGTAGCGTTGGGCCTGTGTCTGAGTACTGCAAACCAGCAAAGCCCAAAGGAGTGAAATCAATAGTAACCTTGATTTTAACATTGGTTCGAAAATAAGCAATTTGTTAATTTTTATTTTGAAATAAATGAAGTCACGGCCTCAAAGAACAATGCAGGTTGTTCAGCATGTACCCAATGCCCGGCCTGTGGTATAGTAACCAGTTCAGCTGCCGGAAACAAGCGGTGTATATCAGCTATATCTTTATCCCGTATGTAGTTGGAGTTTCCGCCACGTATAAAAAGTGTAGGTTTAGGGTATGTTCGGTTATGGTCCAGCTGAATAATAATCTCTTCGTACTTAGTATGTAATACAGATAGGTTCATTTTCCAGTAAAAGGAACCGTCTTCATTACGGGCTAGATTTTTCAGCAAAAACTGGCGCACACCAAAGTCAGGTACAAAAGGTAACATGGCTTCTTCGGCCTCTTTACGGGTTTTGAGGTTAGGCAGGTCAACGGCAAAAAGAGCATCAAAAACATCATCATGCCCCCTGTGGTAAGCGCGGGGTGCAATATCTGCCACCAGTAACCGACTAACCTTTTCTGGATAGTGTAACGCCAGAAAAATGGCTATTTTACCACCCATGGAATGCCCCAACAGAAAGCAGTTGGCTATATTCAGCTCCTGCATTACCTGCAAAACGTCATCAGCCATTAACGGTATACTAAAATCTTGGCTGTGAGGAGAGCGTCCGTGGTTACGTAGGTCGATGGTAACTACCTGCCTGTGAGCTGAAAACTTTTGAGCCAGGGTGTGCCAGTTGTCGGCTGTACCCATAAAACCATGTAAAATTATTAAAGGAGTTTGGCCCGTTCCGTATACATTGTAATGCAATTGCATGGCAGCAAAGATAAGGCAAGGTGTTGATGTGTTTAAGCTTTGATGTGATTTGGTTGAGCGGGTAAGCCCTGAAAGGGCGTCATGCTCTCTTAGGGTGCGCAGCACCTCTGGTTGGTTAAATTAATTGATCTAAAACCCTGATTCGCTTTGTTTTTTAAGTATTTTTTTAAGTAACCGCTTGTTTATTACTCGAAATTATAGATATTTGCACCTCATTTTTGCAAAATAGTTATGTCAAGAGTTTGTGATTTAACCGGTAAGAAAGCCATAGTGGGTAACCACGTGTCTCACTCCAACCACAGAGTAAAACGTAAGTTTTACCCTAATTTACAGGTAAAAAAGTTCTGGTTGCCAGAAGAAAACCGCTGGATTACTTTAAAAGTATCTACATCGGCCATGCGCACCATCAACAAAAAAGGCATCAGTGCCTGCCTGAATGATTTAATTAAAAAAGGTTCTATTTAAGCTAAAATATACGCATCATGGCTAAAAGAGGAAGCAGAATTCAGGTAATACTTGAATGCACAGAGCATAAAGAGAGCGGTATGCATGGCACATCGCGTTACATTACCACCAAGAACAAAAAGACAACAACACAACGTTTGGAG